>WGMV01000047.1 GCA_016124905.1 bacterium | reverse complement strand
GGCCGAACTCGCGGCTGTGGGCGGGCTCTACCTTGCCGCCTAAGGCCTGGCAAATCAGCTGCATGCCGTAACAGATGGCCAGGATGGGGAGGTTTAGGGAGAATATGTCGCCGGGAAGCTGGGGAGAGCCACCCTCATGTACCGAGGCTGGGCCGCCGCTCAGGATGATGCCGTTCGCACCAAAATCACGCATGCGGTCAAAACCCGCCGTGCAGGGCAGAATTTCCGCATAGACGCCCTGTTCGCGCACCCGGCGCGCAATGAGCTGGGTGAACTGGGAGCCGAAATCGATGATGAGAATCTTATCCATGCCCTGCCTTTAGGCGATTTTTACCGTTCTCACAACCTTGGAGAAAGGCGATAATGGCAGTTTTTAGCCTGCAGCCTAAATCTGCTGATGATTTGCGGCCGGAACCGGTATGAGGGCGCGGGGCAGGTCCTGCAACAAAGGCAGGCAATATTCCTTGGCCTCTTCCCTTATGGCTTCAATGTCGGTTTTCAGTATGGCGGCCATTTCTGTATTGGGAAAGGTTTCGAGGGTGCGGTTTGCCTGTATGGCGGCGGTTTCAAACCGTGCATAACGTTTGGCCAGTTCGATGATCTCCATGTTTTTGGGCGGATCACTTAAGCTATTAAGGTGATTATACATGATGAAATGGCATTTGTTGAGGTTCTGCAATGCCCCTATCTCTGAAAAAGCGTCAATTCGAAAAATAGGTTCGGGCACATCCTCGATCCGCCTGTTTCCATACATTAGAGCCCCTAATGAAAGCCGTTGGGGGACGTTGGTTATATCATCATATGGCAGGCCGATATGGCTAAGCCATTCCATCATATAACCAGTATCCAGGCTGTACCGTTCGGCAAAATCCGCTTCCAGTTCTCGCCAGCGTTCCAAAAGACGCGGGTCATTCTGCAGTTCCGCAAGGCACTGCTCGAATTGGTCAAACCCAAGTGGAAGCTCGTGCCGGACTACGGCCATGCCATGCAACATGGTTGAAAGATGTTCCACAAGCGGCAGGGCCACTTCCTGTATGTAGGCCAGAACCGTTTCGTCATGGCTGTTCACGTTCGGGCCGGTGTAATATTGTGCAAGGGCATCGGCAAAAGATTCATGCGCGAGGTCCGTTTCACGGTAGCGGCCTGTTTCAAGATAGGTGAGAGGCGCCTGGGCGTCGTCGGTGGCCAGGAGCCATTGGAACATTGGGCTTTGACTGATGTTCAGCAATGCATCCGTGTAATGGCCTTCTTCGTGCAGCAGCAGTGCCGAATCCCACGTTTGTGTCAGGTTGATTAAGATGGGCCGCATGTAGTGATAGGGTAAATAACTTCCAGCATTGCGCATAGGCATGGTTGTTATAACAATAGGGTGATTACTTGCCTGAATGACGCTTTTGGTTTCTTCGGGTAAACAGGCAAGGCTCAGGCCAATAAATCCGTAATGGTTCTGAAGTTGAGAATGCAGATCCGGCGGGAGAACGCTCATGATCTGAGGTAAGGATATGGTGCCGTCAGCTTGGATGATTTGCTCCGTATCCCACAGTTCCTTAAGCCACTCGTAAATGGATATATCCGGTGTCACCTGCAGAGGTTGCGGCGATAAAGAGGGGGTGCGTGGTTCTATAGCCCCCCAATAATTCCGCCTTGTTCATCCACGAATACCAAATGCCCTGCAAACTCATCCAGTGCTCGCTGTTGCCGCTCGATCAGCCTGGTGTGAATGTGGCTCAGCTGCATGGCGGGTTCAGAAAGCTGGTCGAACAGGTCGTTGCGCAGGTCTGCGTTGGCGAGGTTTGCCAGCAGTTGCTGGGTATTGGAGAGATGGTCGAGATAATCCGGCCCCCACCAGGAATCCTCAGGAATCTGTGAGATGCGGTGTCGCCATGCATTGCGGACATCCTCCGGAATGGAAAGATCGGTCAGAAAGATGTTGTCGATGACCTTGAGGATTTCCTGCGCCATTCGTTCGAACATGACAGGGTTTTCCGAGCCATCGTAGTTCCGCCAGGATTCAATCATGCCGGTGATTGCCGACCCCGCACCTGTTGCATAGGCGTTCAGCATGGAGGGCAGGCAGGTGGCTAGTTCATCGCGAAGACGTACCAGATCCTGCTGGACGACGCGGCCAAAGGTTTGTTCATCAAACATGTCGTCGCGGCTGGCATGGACAGGCTGCAGGTGCTGCAGCTCGTTGTTCAGGCGGCTTAGCCAAAAGATTTCGTTACCAGCGAGAGCGCCATCTTCAAATGCCTGTTGCATTTCCATGGCAACCGCCTTGATACGCAGCAGGGGTGTGTCATGCAGATAAGGGATGACCCACTGAAAATGATCCATGAAACTGTTCATGGCGTCGGCACACCAATGCTCGAAGAGCTGATGGTTATTTTCAATAACCTGCGTCACGGGCAGGTTGTGCATCAGCGTGGATGACAGGTTTTGCAATGAACGGGCCCAGGAGGTGCCTGCCTGATATTCGAGTTCGGAATAATGGGGGGCGAATAGGCTTACTGCCTGCAGCTGGAAACCCATGAACTGCAGCACTTCAGCATCAACCTGTAAAATGGAATCGCCGGACTTTACGCTCAGTGCCTGCTGATCAATGTTAATAGCCAATTTCTGGGAAGCATATCGCGCGTTATTTTCTTCTGCCGCGACGAACAGCATGTGAAGGTCGCTTAATATGCGGGCGGACCCGTACTGGTTGGGAATGTTTCCACGGAAAATATCCTGTGTGGCGCGGGCCAACCAATTTTGCGCGGAGGGCGCAAGGTTGGCAAGCATGGTTGTGTTCAGCCACAACTCGTTGAGGCGCGCGTGGTAGATATCATTGCTGGAATAAAAACGGGTCAAACAGGTTCTCACTATTTTTGTTAACAAAATAGCGGAAAATGGTTAATTTTGCCTGCTGCAGGTGCAATTCGGCCAGATTAAAGGATTTCCAGTTCTTTTTGCTCGAGTAGCTTGACTTCATCCCGCAATTGGGCTGCCAGTTCGAATTCAAGGTTTGCGGCGGCATCAAGCATTTGCTTGCGTAGTTCAGCCATGCGTTTGTGGATTTCGGATGGGGATAGGGGTTTGGCGGTTGGGGCGGAGTGGGCACCGCCGCGTTTGGACGGGGCATCCTCATCACGCTCGACGATGGTACGGATGGCTTTTTCCACCTGTTTGGGTGTGATGCCATGCTTGATGTTATGTTCCGTCTGGATGGCGCGGCGGCGCTCGGTTTCTTCCAGCGCTTCTTTCATGGAACGGGTCACCTTGTCGGCATAGAGGATGACCTTGCCTTCCAAGTTGCGGGCAGCGCGCCCGATGGTTTGGATGAGGGAGCGGGCGGAGCGCAGGAAACCTTCCTTGTCGGCGTCCAGGATGGCAACCAGGGCGCATTCGGGGATGTCCAGGCCCTCGCGCAGCAGGTTGATGCCGACCAGGATATCGAATTCACCCCGGCGGAGGCCGGTCAGGATTTCAATGCGCTCCAGCGTTTCGATGTCGCTATGCATGTAGCGGACCTTCAGGCCGCTGTCGGCCATGTAATCCGTCAGGTCCTCGGCCATGCGTTTGGTGAGCGTGGTGATCAGCACGCGGCTGCCATTTTCCACCACTTTGCGGCATTCATGCAGAAGGTCGTCGATCTGGCCTTTGGTGGGGCGCACTTCGCAGACCGGGTCGATGAGGCCGGTGGGGCGGATAATCTGTTCCACCACCACGCCTTTGGTGCGTTCCAGTTCATAAGGCCCGGGCGTGGCGGAAATATAGACGGTGGCCGGGCGCATGGCGTCCCATTCCTCGAATTTGAGGGGGCGGTTATCCATGGCGGATGGCAGGCGGAAGCCGTATTCAACCAGGGTTTGTTTGCGTGCGCGGTCACCATTGTACATGCCGCCGATCTGCGGCACGGTGACATGGCTTTCGTCGATGAAGAGCAGGGCATCTTCGGGCAGGTATTCAAACAGGGTGGGAGGCGGTGAGCCAGGCGGACGGCCGGTGAGGTAGCGGGAATAATTCTCAATGCCTTTGCAGGCGCCGGTTTCCATCAGCATTTCCAGATCGAAACGGGTGCGCTGCTCAAGGCGCTGGGCTTCCAGAAGTTTGCCCAGGCTGTGAAGTTCTTTCAGGCGAATTTCCAGATCCTCCTTGATGCGTTTGATGGCCTGATTGACGGTAGGGCGCGGCGTAACGTAATGGCTGCGCGCGTACAGGGCCGTGCTGGGGAGTTCGGCCGTGGATTCACCCGTCAGGGGATCGAATTCGGTGATTTTTTCCAGTTCATCGCCGAAGAAGGAGAAACGGAGGGCGCGGTCCTCGCAATGGGCGGGGAAGACATCCAGGCTATCGCCGCGGACGCGAAAATCCCCCCGGGAGAAACCGATATCGTTGCGGTTATATTGAAGCTCGACCAGCGATTTCATCACGTCGCGCAGGTCATAGGACTGGCCTGCTTCGAGCTTCAGAACCATGCTGGCGTAGGATTCGGGGCTGCCGAGGCCGTAGATGCAGGAAACAGAGGCTACCACAATCACATCGCGACGTTCCAGCAGCGACCGGGTGGCGGAGTGGCGCATGCGGTCGATCTGCTCGTTGATCTGGGCATCTTTCTCAATAAAAGTGTCCGTGCGCGGAACGTAGGCTTCCGGCTGGTAATAGTCGTAATAGGATACGAAATATTCCACCGCATTGTGGGGGAAGAACTCCTTGAATTCCGAATAAAGCTGGGCGGCCAGGATCTTGTTCGGTGCCATGATGCAGGCTGGACGTCCGGCTTTGGCAATGATATGGGCGGCGGTGAAGGTCTTCCCTGTTCCCGTGGCGCCCAGCAATACCTGGTCACGCGCGCCATGCATCATCCCATGAAATAGCTGATCAATGGCTTGTGGCTGGTCGCCTGCGGGCTGAAACGGGCTGACAAGTTGATACATGGCGAAACCTAAAGAGAGGAATGTTACGCGGTTTGAGGGTGAAATCCAAGCGATGTCGCCGGATGACACAAACCAATGGTTTATTAACTTATTTATGTAAAATTTACAGAATGATGGGTTTGTTCTGTTTTATGGAAGGCATAAAGATATGCGCCATTTGTCAGTTTTGCTAGCCTCGGCGGTGCTATTTTCTTTCGGCAGTGCCTGGGCCGCCTGTAGTTCACCCACAGGGAGCGAGGGGCAATTGCGCTATGATTCAACCACCAAGGCCTTGTTTTTATGCAACGGTACGGCCTGGGGTGCTGTTGGCGGCGGGGCCGCGCCTACCGGCATGGTTGCGATGTTCGCCACGGCATGCCCAAGCGGATGGACGCGTTTTGCGGCCATGGACGGGCGTGTGCCTAAGGGTGCGGCTGCTTATGGCGCAACCGGCGGGGCCGATACGCATACCCATACCACCAACATCGGCAGTGTAAACGCTTACGGCGGATGGACCGACAAAAACGTGGCAACGGCAGGTACCAAAACCAGCAGCGCCAGCAGCAGCTGGCCTCCTTATCTTGAAGTGGTCTGGTGCCAGAAAAATTAATTATAACAATAGATTATTATGTTTAAAAACAAGCTGACCTTCTTTTTTTTTTTGATGCTATGGCCATCCACAGTCTGGGCTACATGCTCGGCACCGGTGGGCGGCGAAGGGCAATTGCGCTATGATAGCGCCACCAAAAAAGTTTATGTGTGCGACGGCACCAGCTGGGGCCAGGTTGGCGGCAGCTCTACCCCTGATATTCAGGTGGCGACGGGCGCGCTGGTTACCGCCTCCTGCGCTTCAACCTGTACGGATACCAAGACATCCACAGCTACTTGCCCGGCAGGGTATAAATTCGCTGCCGGGAACTGCTATTTGCCTAGCAGCTGGAGCTGGAGTTTTGCCAATACGGCAACGACCTACAGCTGCACGGTTTCGGTGAGCAACACCGCCCGTCAGATTCAGGCGGTGGCTTACTGCATTAAATAGCCGGGTTAAATATGGATGGCGCGTCCGGCCACGGCCAGGGCGGCTTCCTTGACGGCTTCGTTCATATCCGGGTGGCTGTGGCAGGTGCGAGCGATATCCTCCGCGCTGGCGCCATAGGTCATGGCGGTAAAGGCTTCGGCCAGCATGGTGCCCGCCTGATAACCCAGGATGTGAATGCCCAGCACGCGATCATATTTCGCATCGGCCAGGATTTTGACGAGGCCATCGGTTTTGCCGACGGCGCGGGCGCGGCTGTTGGCGGTCATGGGGAATTTGCCGACCTTGTATTCGCGGCCTTCGGCTTTCAACTGCTCTTCGGTTTTGCCCACCCATGCAGCTTCGGGGAAAGTGTAGATGACGCTTGGCACCATATCCCAATCCACATGGCCTGCTTGGCCGGCAATGATCTCGGCCGCGGCTACACCATCCTCCTCGGCTTTGTGGGCCAGCATGGGGCCGGGAATGACGTCGCCGATGGCATAAATGTTCGGCACGGCGGTGCGCAGATGTTTATCCACCGGGATGCGTCCGCGCTCGTCGGTTTTCAGGCCGACATTTTCAAGACCCAGCTTATCGGTGTTCGGTTTGCGGCCGATGGCTACCAGTACATGGCTGGCGGAAACGGTTTCGGCTTTGCCGCCGGAGGCGGCTTCCAGCGTGAGGGTGACGCCTTTTTTGTCTTTCTTTGCACCTGTGACCTTGGTGCTCAGCTTGAAGGAAAGCCCCTGTTTTTCCAGAATACGACTGAATTGTTTGCCCATTTCGGCATCCATGCTGGGGGCAATTCGGTCGAGATATTCCACCACCGTCACTTTCGCGCCCAGACGGCGCCAGACGGAGCCAAGCTCAAGCCCAATTACACCGGCGCCAATGACAACCAGATGTTCCGGAACTTCCAGCAGGGCAAGCGCCCCGGTGGAGGAGACGATCTGCTTCTCGTCGATTTCCACGCCTGGCAGCGGGGTGACGACCGAGCCGGTGGCGATGATGATGTTTTTGGCGGTGACGGTTTCTCCGTTCACTTCCACCTCATTCTTGCCTTTGATAGTGCCGTGGCCCTTGAGGTAGGCGACTTTGTTCTTTTTGAACAGGAACTCGATGCCGCCGGTGAGGTCTTTGACGACTTTGTCTTTGCGGGCAAGCATGGCTTTGAGGTCAAGCTTCACATCCTTGGCGATTATGCCGTGTTCCGCTCCGTGGTGCTTGGCTTCCTCGAACAGTTCAGAAGAATGGAGAAGCGCTTTGGATGGGATGCAGCCCACATTCAGGCAGGTGCCGCCCAAAGCCCCGCGGGATTCGATACAGGCCGTGGAAAGCCCCAATTGGGCCGCGCGAATGGCCGCCACATAGCCACCCGGGCCGCCGCCGATCACTACCACATCAAATGCCTGTGTCATAGAAACTCCTTTGCCTAACCTGCGCTTCGCGCAGGATTTCGTGCCAATTATGGCACGGGGCCTCAATGGCCCAGTCGCTACGCTCCCCAATATAAGTCTCTTACCTAACGCCCTAACCGGGCAAAGGCAACTGTGACAAATTTGTAAAAACCTACCTTTCAAACCGATTTTGTGTTAAAGGGCGCGGATATCCAAGGAAAATCCATGCTTGAAGCGATCGAAAAACAGGCCCTGATGACCGATGCCGTGCCTTTGGCCGCGGGTGAGAAAAAAAGCCTGATCGGGCTGGACCGGGCGGAGCTTGGCCAGATTCTGAAGGATATGGGCGAGCCCGCCTTTCGTGCAAAGCAGCTCTGGCACTGGCTTTACTGGCAAGGGGCCAAGAATTTTGACGCGATGCATAATGTATCGGCCAAGCTGCGTGAAAAGCTGGCCGAACAGTATACGCTGGAACGTCCATCCGCATTCCGCTTTCAGGAATCCAGCGATGGCACGCTGAAATGGCTGCTGGAATATCGCGACAGGAACAAGGCCGAAACGGTTTACATTCCTGATGTGGATGAGGACCGGGGTGCGGTGTGCATATCGTCGCAGGTGGGCTGTACGCTTTCCTGCAGCTTTTGCCATACGGGCACGCAGAATCTGGTGCGCAACCTGACGGCGGGTGAGATTGTCGGGCAGTTTATGGTGGTGCGTGACCAGCTGAACGAATGGCCCACGCCGACGGAAACGGCGCGCCTGGCTTCTAACATCGTGATGATGGGTATGGGCGAGCCCCTGTTCAATTACGATAATGTGGTCAAGGCCCTGAACATCATTACCGATGGCGAGGGTATTGCGCTTTCCAAACGCAAAATCACGCTTTCGACTTCCGGCGTGGTGCCGCGCATTCCCGAAGTGGGAGCGGCCACGGGGGTGAGCCTGGCGATTTCGCTGCATGCCGTGCGGGATGAGTTGCGCGACGTGCTGGTGCCGTTGAACCGCAAATACCCGATTGCCGAATTGCTGGATGCTTGCCGCAATTACCCCGGACTTTCCAATGCGCGACGCATCACGTTTGAATATGTGATGATCAAGGATGTGAACGATTCCGATGCGGATGCGCATGAGCTGGCGCGGCTGCTGAAGGATATCCCGAGCAAGATCAACCTGATTCCGTTCAACCCGTGGCCGGGCACGAATTACGAGTGCTCCAGCGGCAACCGCGTGCAGCGCTTCAGCGACCTGCTTTATGGCCACGGCTATTCCGCGCCGATCCGTACGCCGCGCGGGCGAGATATTCTGGCGGCATGCGGGCAGCTCAAGAGCGATTCCGAGCGCAAGGCCGGGCAGAAGGTGGCGCTTTAGTTTCTGCGCGCCGCCATGCAGTAAGCAATTGGCATGCTCATTTTGTTGACAGTGCGGGCTGGGCCGGTGGCATAGCTATCTATCCACATGGCATGAACCTGCAGCGATGCGAGCGGTTCGTTCGGGTGGGCGCGGTTCCAGCGCTGGCACAGCCAGCCTTCAAAGTAAGGACGATAGGGCTTGAATGTGCCCTCGTTGTACATTTGGGTGACGTATTTGCGCCAGCGGAAGTCGGGATACCAGTTGGCGATGATGGTGGGTTCGGCGAAGCTTGGTTTTCCCATGGTTCCATGCCATGCGTCGATAGGGCGGCCATCTTCCAGCGTGCCTTCAATAACGAGCCATCCGGAATTGGTGAGTGGGTAGGGGGAGAACATGTTCCAGCGCTGGTCCAGCCGCAGCGCGGAAGAGAATGGTTTCACATTTTCCACCAGCGGCATGTTTTTAGGGTAAAGGGTGGCGAGATTGACCCAGCCGGTTAGAATGGCCAGGGCCGCGATGATTGCCTGAAGGAACCACCCTGTGTGCAGGTTTAATCTGCGATAGGGCAGCAGGCTCGACGTCCAGGTGCCGAGCCGGGAGCGGCTGTCGCCGATGAGGCCGTAAAGACGGTCACCCCATGTGAGGAGCCTGCCCAGACTCAGCACTTGGCTGACCCAGCCGAAAAGAGGGGAAAGACCGATGATATAGATCATCGCCTCCCACCTAAAGTGAGGTTTACCCTCATGATCCTCCACCACCCAGCTATGGTGTTTCACCATCAGGTTATGGATGCGCTTTTTCGATTGCGCCGGAATGATCGGCGTGTTGCCGGGCAGGAGGAATTCCCGCAGCAGTTCGCAGGTTTTTTTGCAGAAGGTGCATGCTTCATCGTAATAGAGCGTCACCCCCATGCGTGCGGGGGATGCGAGTTTCCGCCCAAGGTAATTCCACCATTCCGCCGGTAAGAACAACAGCAGCGAGGTCAGGCTGACATAGGGGAAATTACCCACGCCAAGCGTCAGGGCGAAGGCTATGTGCATGCAGGCCAGCATGGCCAGATAAAGAAGGCGAAGCTGATGGGCGCGGTTGAGCAGGCCGAGAGGGGCAAAGAGTTCAAGGCAATAGACCATGTAGGTCAGGTAATGGCACAGGGTTGGAAACTGCCTTAGCCAGTGGCCGCCAAGCAGGCTGAATGCTTCGATATGCAGGGCGGCGCCGACGGCGTTTCCCTTATGCCATACGGGGTGGTTTTTCAGTAGCGCGCCGATGAAATAGACATAGCATGCCTGAAGCAGGATGGCTGCGGTGGCGGTGGATGTTATCCGGCCGGGCACGGTGTTGCGCGCGGTATTCAAGGCGGCATCCACACCCCATTTGACGCCAAGCGGCAAAAAGACCGCCCAGAAAGTGAGGCACATGAGCAATACATCGCTGCCTTGCATGATGGGTGGGGCGCGATTGACGGCGCTGATGAGCAGCAGCCAGCAGATAAAGGTCATGATTCGGCTGCGGTAGCCGATGGTCAGCGCCAAGGCGCAGAGGCCGTGCAGGGCGAAGAGCAGGCCCTGGAACAGGGAAAGCCCGTTAAAAAAATGAAGGTTGATCTGCCAGTCGCCCGCCAGAGTAAGCACAGTGCTGCGGGGAATGGCGCCCAGGTCCGTGTAAAAAACGGCGATATCAGGCAGGAGCGACAGGATGAAGGCCAGGTGCATCAACCCCAGTGCGATGCGGAATGCGGCAAGGCTTCGAATGTCGATGCCAAACCATCCCTGTAGCCATGATGCCATGCGCGCTTTTGCCATGGGCCCATGCTAGCGGGAAAAGGATTTTGTGTCAGCCGGTTCCTAGCGGCTGGAAAAGGTGTCGATGCGGCTATCTGGATTCCAGTAGACGCCCTCATGCGGATGATTGGCAATATAGAGCAGATAACTGTCACCCATCATGGAACTTATCAGGCCGGACTCATGCAAGGCCAAGTGGGCGATGGCCCTTGCATCCGCCCTGCTGGGTATGGGGGCTCGGAGCATTCCCGTGGCGCTTCGGTAGCGCAACGGGGGAGTAAGATTGGGAGCAACCGAGTGTAGTAGTTCCGATTCCCGGATAACGGCGCTGGCACCGAAGTTGAAGAGTGATGCCCTCAGGGTATTAAATTCTGCGTCTTGAGACGGCGCATCGTAGCCTGCCGTGCCAACCAGAATGGGTGTGGTCAGGCCGTTTTCCATCATGGTGGCTAATTCACTCATTGCGTGGGAGCGTGTCAGAATAGCGCTCATCTCCAGCCGTTCCAGAACGTGCGCGCGTTCTTCCAGGTCATCCGGCAACAGGGCGCGCTTGTATTCGCCCTGGTATTCCTTATCCGGCAGGTAGAGAAAATCGCGTTCCTCGAAGCGTTCTTCCGATGTGTTGAGCTTTAATAACGCCCTATCCACAAACAATACTTCATGGCCCTGGCCTTCCCAGGCGCCGGCTTTCAAGAACGGGTCGTCTTCCTTGTAGAGCAATACCCGCATATATACCTACATGCCTGGGGCCGGGTTGAAATGAACGCCAGCCATGGGCAGGGTTTGCAGCGCGATATCCGCCCCGCTGATGGCAGAGGCTATCTGGGCTTCGGCGTTCGCCAGAAGCGCAAGGGCCTTTACATCGTTTTGCTGTTCCGCCCGGATGTCATCCGGCGAGCTGCCGTGCCAGCCGCTGAGATTCAGGGCTCGCTGCACGGAATTCAGGCCAGAATTCATGGTGCCTAAAAGCTGGGTTTCCTGAATGACGGCATCGGCGCCGGACCTGAAAAGAAAATCACAAAAATTTTGTAACGTTTCTACCTGATCGGTCCGTGGGTAGCGATGTGTGTTGATGACAACGGGAGTGTGCAGGCCATGCTTGCGAAGCAAGCCCAACTCGTCTGCCTGACCTGAGCGCATGAATATGACGTCATAGGCGTTCTCATCCAGAAGATGCGCGCGTTGTTGTATGTCTTTAGGCAATGCCGTTTCAATACCATAATTACCAGTATAGGCTTCATCGGCGCTGAAGAGAAAATCCTCGGGCGATTCGCCTTTCAAGGTATGACTGGTCACGAAAGATACGTCGTGGCCCAATTCCTGCCATGCTGCGACTTTGAGCAGGGGCTCGTCTTCCTTGTAAAATAGAATACGCATAACGATTTTCCTCAAGTATTTGAGGAACGTTCATAAAAGCGAGCTATTGCAGCTTCATGACAATAAAAAACGCCCGGCTTTTGAGGCCGGGCGTCAGTATTAAGTGTGCCGTCAGGCGTTAGCCGTGGGTACCGGTTGCCGGAGCATCCTCTGCCGGGGGCAGGGCCTCGTTGGCGGCGCCTTGCGGCAGGACCGCACGGTCGCGCTCGGCAGCCAGTTTTTTCACGCGGCTGATGAAGGCGCCCGTACCGGCCGGAATCAGGCGGCCGACGATGACGTTTTCCTTCAGGCCGGCGAGTTTGTCGGCCTTGCCTGCCACGGCGGCTTCGGTCAGCACGCGGGTGGTCTCCTGGAAGGAGGCCGCGGAGACGAAGCTGTGGGTGGTCAGAGAGGCCTTGGTAATGCCCTGCAGCACGCGGATGGCCTGGGCAGGCTTGAAGCCTTCCTTAAGGGCCTTGGCGTTGACTTCGTCAAACTCCTCGAGCTCCACCTGTTCGCCCTGCAGGAAGGTGGTCTCACCGGCATCGGTGATTTCAACCTTATGCAGCATCTGGCGGATGATGACCTCGATATGCTTGTCGTTGATGCCTACACCCTGCAGTCGGTAAACCTGCTGGATCTCTTCCACCAGGTATTGCGAGAGGGCTTCGACGCCCATAACGCGCAGGATGTCGTGCGGAACGGGGTGACCGTCGAGCAGCAGATCACCGCGTTCAACATAATCGCCTTCGTTCACGATCACGTGCTTACCCTTCGGTACCAGGTACTCGATCGGCTCCTGGTTGGCATCTTTCGGACGCAGCAGGATGCGGCGCTTGGTTTTGTAGTCCTTGCCGAATTCCACGTAACCGTCGATTTCCGCGATGATGGCATGGTCTTTCGGCTTGCGGGCTTCGAACAGCTCGGCCACGCGCGGCAGACCGCCGGTGATGTCGCGGGTTTTGGTGGATTCACGCGGGATACGGGCCAGTACGTCACCGGCATGCACCTTCGCGCCGTCCTCAACGGACAGGATGGCGTTGACGGGCAGGAAGTAACGGGCTTCCAGGCCGTTGGCCAGCATGATCAGCTCGCCTTTATCATCACGCAGGGCGATACGCGGCTTGAGATCCTTGCCACGAGCCTGTTGACGGTAATCGATGATCACCTTGCTGGAGATACCGGTCGTTTCGTCCACCACTTCGCGCAGGGACACGCCTTCCACGAGATCGCGGTAATAAGCGAAGCCTTCCTTCTCGGTGATGATGGGGATGGTGTAGGGATCCCACTCGGCCAGGCGCTGGCTTTTCTTGACCTTGGTGCCTTCTGCGTAAAGCAGCACGGCGCCGTAAGGCACTTTGTGGCGAGCGCGCTCGCGGTTCTTTTCATCGCGCAGGATGAGTTCGCAGGAGCGGCTCATGACCACCATCTGGCCTTTGGAATTGGTCACCGCGTTGCGGTTGACATAATCCACGGTGCCATCCACGGTGGCTTCGACGCTGTTTTGCTCTGCGCCACGCTGAGCCGCGCCACCGATGTGGAAGGTACGCATGGTCAGCTGCGTGCCGGGCTCGCCGATGGACTGGGCGGCGATCACGCCAACCGCTTCGCCCATGCTAACGGCAGTACCACGAGCCAGGTCACGGCCATAGCAATGGCCGCAGATGCCGAACTTGCTTTCGCACAGCAGCGGGGAACGCACGAGGACGGATTCGATACCCGCCACGTCGATTTTTTCCACGGCGGCTTCGTCGATGATCTCGTTTTTGTGAACGATGATCTCATTGGTCGTCGGATGGTGGATGTCACGCGCGCTGGTGCGGCCGAGGATTTTCTCCGCAAGCGTTACCACCACGTCGCCACCATCGATGACGGCTTTGGCCACCAGGCCTTTCTCGGTTTTGCAGTCTGCTTCCAGAATGATGCAATCCTGCGCAACGTCAACCAGGCGGCGGGTAAGGTAACCGGAGTTGGCGGTTTTAAGCGCCGTATCGGCCAGACCTTTACGCGCGCCGTGCGAGGAGTTGAAGTACTCGAGTACGGTGAGGCCTTCTTTGAAGTTGGAGATAATCGGGGTTTCGATGATCTCGCCATTCGGCTTAGCCATCAGACCGCGCATACCTGCCAGCTGCTTGATCTGCGCGGCGGAACCACGCGCACCGGAGTTGGCCATCATGAAGATGGAGTTGATGCTGTTCTGGCCGGTCGGCTTGTCCTTGGCGACGGATTTGGTGCCGGAGATGTATTTCATCATCTCTTCTGCCACCTTGTCGGTGCAGCGTGACCAGGCATCCACCACCTTGTTGTATTTCTCGCCTTTGGTGATGAGACCGTCCTGATATTGCTTCTCGAACTGCTTCACCTCAGAGAGGGTTTCGTTGATGTATTTCTCTTTTTCCGGTGGAACGATCATGTCGTCCTTACCGAAGGAAATACCCGCGCGGGCAGCGTGGCCGAAGCCGAGCTTCATCATCTGATCCGCAAATATCACGGTCGCCTTCTGGCCGGCATGACGGTAGACGGAGTCGATCAGGTTCGATACTTCCTTCTTGGTCATGAGGCGGTTGACGAGGCCGAAATGCAGCATGGGGGATTTCGGCAGCAGCTCGGCAATGAGCATACGGCCCGGGCTGGTTTCGACGATGTCGGTCACCAGGTTGCCTTTTTCATCCATGCGGGTGAAGCGGGTTTTGATTTTGCTGTGCAGCGTCACCGCTTTGGTGTCCAGCGCGTAGCGGATCTCGTTCAGGTCGCTGAAGATCATGCCTTCGCCGGGCTCGCCTTCCAGCATCAGGGAGATGTAGTAGAGACCCAGTACGATATCCTGCGTGGGCACGATGATCGGCTTGCCGTTGGCGGGCGAGAGGATGTTGTTGGTGCTCATGATCAGGGCGCGGGCTTCCAGCTGCGCCTCGATGGAGAGCGGCACGTGCACGGCCATCTGGTCGCCGTCGAAGTCGGCGTTGAAGGCGGTGCAGACCAGTGGGTGAAGCTGGATGGCTTTGCCTTCCACCAGTACCGGCTCAAAGCCTTGAATCCCAAGGCGGTGCAGGGTGGGGGCGCGGTTCAGCAGCACCGGATGCTCGCGGATGACCTCGGAGAGGATATCCCAGACTTCCGGTCGTTCGCTTTCCACCATTTTCTTGGCGGCTTTCAGCGTGGAGGCCAT
>WGMV01000046.1 GCA_016124905.1 bacterium | reverse complement strand
CGACTGGGCACGACCGTGCCCCGCGCCTTATTGGCGCGTAACAGCGAGCAGCGCGAGCCAACAAAAAGCCGGAGCGAAGCGACTGGGCACGACCGTGCCCCGCGCCTTATTGGCGCGTAACAGCGAGCAGCGCGAGCCAATAAAAACCAGAGCCACGCTACTTCCTGTTAGGAGACCCCATCGGCTTACCAGCGGCAGGCTTGCTGTCCTTTTCAATCGCATCGCCAATCTGCGGTGCGCCGCTGGCGCTGTCCGCCATGGCGGCGGGAATATCGAAAATCTTGCGCAGAAATCCAGGTGTAAGAATGGAAAGTGGGTTCACCGTCACGTCCGGGTCTTTCAACGATCCTTTCATGCTGTAATTCACCGCGAACAAGCCGCCCTTGGAATCCCCGCCTGTCAGCAATTTGCCCAGAATGGGAATGCTGCCGAGAATGCCGTTGACCATGTAGGACGGAATCACCGCGCCGTCGGCATCAATGATCTCCTGTTTCGTATCCACCTTGCCGGTGAAGGTGATGCCGAGCGACGGCCCGATGGAATAGGCATCCTTCACTTCCAGAATGCCATGCCCGAACACAAACGGCGCATGCAATTTCTCAAACCCGATGCCGCCGCCTTCCAGCAATTCGGTAATGCCGGTGAGGGATGCCACGTTCAGCAGCTTGGCCAGCGCATTGGCGCGTGAGGTTTTGAACTTGGTCACGTTCAGCCTGCCCACCAGCGGATGCCCCGGTTTGGTGTCGTCATAATAGCCTTTGAGGTCGAGCTTGCCGCCCATCACATTGTCGCTGATATCCAGCACGCGGAAAAACTCCCCGGCATTTTCCGTCCCCATGCTCACGCTGCGTTTACCCTCGGCGTTCTTTTCCAGCTTATAGGTAACGATTTCTCCGCTACCAAAGGAGCCTTTGCCCTCGGCCTTGCTGCATAAATCCGCATTACAGCTCATGGTGAAGCTGACATTCTTCAGCTCGCGCTTATCGCCGAAAAGCATGCGTGACACGCTTGCATCCACTTCCATCGGCGAGGAATTCTTGGCGCCGTCATCCATCAGCTCATCGCTCTGGTCCAGCAATGAGGATGCATCGAGCACATCGCCTCTCAGCTTCACATTCACCACCCCGCCTTTACGGGTCATCTCCAGCTGCACATCGCTTTTGCCCATGCGCAGCACGGGCAGTTTCACTTCGCGCCAGCCGCCATCCCCATTGCTGCCATCCACCACGATGCTGCCCTGAAGGTTCAGCCCCTCGCCCGTCAGCTTGAGGTCCGGAATGCCGGTGATTTTGGTGGTATCGTCATAGGTTGCCGTCAGGCTGGCGCTGGCGGGTTTTCCGGCCGGCTTGCTGTAACCCAGCACCGGTACGTCCAGCGTGGCGTTCTTCAGGTCCGCCTGCACCTTGGTGATTTCACGCCCCTTGCGGACATTGGCCTCCACCTTGATCTGGCTGGTGCCGCCGAGCGTGCCCATCGGCCCGTTCGGCACGCCAAAGCCAAGGCGCGTCAGCCCTGCGCCGTCCGTGTCCACTTCCGCCGTGTAATCCACCGCCTCATCGGCCGAGCCGATAGCATAGCTCACGTTCAGTTTCGCGGGTACGTCGTTCAGCCTGGCGCTGCCCTGCAGCGTGAGCCTGTCATTAACGATCTTCAGTTTCCCATTCGCCGCGGAGACGTCATACCGGTCAAGCAGATTCGGGTTGCTCACATCGTGCAAATCCGCATCCACGCCGTAATGCATTGTCACCTTGCCTGCCGTGCCGATTTCCAGATGCATGGTATATTCACCGCTCACGCGCCCACCGGCATGTGCGGCATCAAGCCCCACCAGCTGTGATACCTCCAGCACGGGGTGCGAGAGATACGAAGCAACCGCCGAGGCGGGCCCTTCCACATGCGCGCGTAAATGCAAATTGGTGATGGGAATGAGAAAATCCTCCATATCCAGCGCCGCGTCGGTCACCTTCGCTTCGCCGATGCGCCCTTCCGCAAGCCGCGCCTTCAACCCACGCCCGGTAAACTGCACAAAGCCGTTCACACCGGTCACCGGCGTCATGTCATCGTAATAGCCGATGGTGGCATTCTCGAGTTCGAGCTGCGCAAAAAGCGTCTGGCCGAACGTGCGCTTGGCCGCATAGTCCGCCGCGCTCATGCGGAAGCGTCCCACCGCCTTGCTCACCGTGCCTTCGGTAATGTGCGTCAGCACCCATTCGCGCGGATCGGCCCCGGCGGTTTTCGGCCAGTAGCCTCCCAAGGCGGAGGCAGGAAAATTCTCCACCCGCGTGGTCACGTCAAACACGGGCCTGGGGCCTGAAACATCGAGCATTCCCTCAGCAGAGGCAGTGGCCTGCATGGTTTTGACCGATGCATCCTTCAGCAGCCACACGCCGGGCTTACCGCCCATGGTGACATGCGCCTGAAAATCGCGGTAATCGACCGGCTGATCATACCATTCATGCTGCACATAGGCGCCATGTTCGCTGGTGAGTGTGAGGTTGGCGCTGGTAAGTCCGCCCCAGGGGTTGAGCACAGCGTCGAGCGTGGCGTTGACGGTGCCGCGCAACCCCGCCACCGGCGCGAGTTGAGAATCCAGCAATGCGGCGATTGCCAGCGGTATGTTCCTGGCTTCCATATGCGCCTTGCCCTGCTGACGCGCTGTTTTGGCGGAAGCGCCAGACCCTACACCGGACCCTACACCGGGCCATTGAGCATCCACATGCAGCTGCGCCTCGCCGCTGGTCACCAGCGGTTTATCGCCCTCATCCGGCACAAAGGGGCCGTATAAATCCTTGGGCCTTGCATTGGCAGCCGTCACCGGCTTGACGGTTAGCTCTCCCGTTTTTTCATCGGCGGTCATCACTTCAAGCACCGGCAGCTGGTAGGTAAAGCCGGCATCCAGTTTCCCGCTCATGCCGCCATTCGCATCTGGCGCGGTGGTGATGCTCGCGCCCACCATCTCCCAGTGGATATCTTGCGCGGGCTGACGATAGGTGATGTCGATCTTCTCCAGATAGACTTCCGGCACATGCGTGCTGGTAAAAAAGTGATTGGCCATCCTCACAATATCCCATGACTGGCTTTTGGCCTGCTGGGTTTTGGATGTCACCACCCCCACGCGTGAGATAATCGCGGTGCGGATATAGGGCGACCGCAGCGACGTGACAGGACGGCCGTTCATCAAGCCGGGAAGGGAAATTTCCAACGTCAGCCTTGGCGCTTTGATCACCCAGCTATGCTGGCGATCCTCGATCTTCAGCCCGTCCACATCCAGCCGGTATTCGCCACTCCAGCCGTTGCGCGTAAAAACGGCCTGCTGGCTGGTGAGGTTTGAATCGAACGACCCGTTCAGCACATGGACGATCCTGAGTACCCACCCCACCTGTTGCGGGGACGGGCTGGCAAACAGCCATAGCAGCACGCCGAACACAGCCCCGGCCATGCCCGCCATTCCATAGATCAGCCATTGACGCGTCCGTCGCATCCTGTTCCTGCTTTAAAACCAACTGTTAAACGATGGAGCATGGGCTTTCCTTCTCACCCATGCCAGTTAAGACCAAAAAGAGCTAGTAAATAGCGCATGAATTCTTAAAACATGATTATGGCCGCCCTCACCAATATTCTGCTGAATGCACCCGCTTCCGGCCCCATGCCGGTGGTGATGGATGAAAACGCCGCGGCCGAGGCTGTTGAAACCTGGCGTCAGCTTTATGCCGAGGCCGGGCTGGAACCGGCCTTCGCCGCCCTGCTTGAAAATCCGCAGGCCGCCACATTGCTGAAAGCCGTTGGTGCGGCAAGCCCCTACCTGACCAAGCTGATCGGCCGCCACCCGCGCACGGTGCTGAACCTCTTTGAAAGCGGGCCCGACCAGGTGCTGGAAAGCTGGCTGGCCGAACCGCTGGACGACAGCTCCACCGATGCGCTCATGGCGGCGCTCCGCATCCTGAAATCGCGCTCCGCCATCATCATCGCCCTGGCCGATCTGGGCGGCTGGTGGCAGCCGGAACAGGTCACCCTCGCCCTTTCGCGCGTGGCCACCATGGCCATTGAGGCGGCCTACGCGCAAATATTGAAAAACCTCATCGCCAAGGGCCATCTGAAACCCTGCATCCCCGATGACAGCGGCATTTTCGTGCTCGCCATGGGTAAGCTCGGTGCCAGCGAGCTCAACTATTCCAGCGATGTGGACCTGATCCTTTATTTCGACCCCGAGCGCCTGCCCTCCACCGGCGACGACGCCCCCCGTCAGGCGCTGGTGCGCGCCACGCAGGAATTCGTCACCCTGCTGAACGAACGCACCGCCGACGGCTATGTCCACCGGGTCGATCTCCGCCTGCGGCCGGACCCCTTTTCCACCCCCATCATCATGTCCACCCACGCCGCGCTGACCTATTACGAAACCGTAGGGCAGAACTGGGAACGCGCCTGCTATATCAAAGCGAGTTATGTCGCGGGTGACCGTACGGCGGCGGATGCATTCCTCAAATCCCTCGTGCCCTATGTCTGGCGCAAGCACCTGGATTTCGCCGCCATCGCCGATATCCAGTCCATCAAACGGCAGATCGACAGCCAGCACGGCATCGCGCCGGAACATCTCGGCGGGCACAACATCAAACTCAGCGCGGGGGGCATTCGCGATATCGAACTCTTCGTGCAGACCATGCAGCTCATCTGGGGTGGCCGCGTACCGGAATTCCGCCTGCGCGGCACGGTGCAGACGCTGCATGCGCTGGCGGCCAAAACCCTGATTGGCGAGGACACGCGCGATGAGCTGACCGATGCCTACCACGCGCTGCGCCAGCTGGAACACGCCATCCAGATGATTGATGACCAGCAGGAGCACCGCATCCCCGATGACGAGACCGGCCTCAGGCGTGTGGCCGCCCTCATGGGCTTTGCCGATACGAACCAGTTCCGCCAGGCCGTGCATCACGTTCTGGCTACGGTGATGAAACATTGCCGCCCGCTATTCGCCGAGCACAAACCGCTGAACGTCCAGACCGGACCGGAGAACGATCACTCCGGCCGCGCCAACCTCGTCTTCACCGGCAACGACGAAGACCCCGAAACCACCCGCACCCTTACCGCGCTCGGTTATCAGGACCCAAGCATTGTGGCCCAGCTCATTCGCCAGTGGCATTCCGGCACCTGCCGCGCCATGCGCAGCGCCAAGGCGCGGGAGCTGATGACCGAGCTCATCCCCGACATTCTCACCGCCCTGGCCGCCACCAGCCAGCCCGACCGCTGCTTCCGCGATTTCAACAGCCTCCTCTTCGCCCTGCCCGCGGGCGTGCAATTCCTCTCGCTCCTCTATCACCAGAGCGAGATGATCCGCCTTGTGGCCGCCATCCTCGACAGCTCACCCAGGCTGGCCGACATTCTTAGCCATTTCCCCTTCGTGCTTGACCGCTACCTGGCGCTGCGCCGCCTGCGCGAATGGCCCGGCAGGGAAAGCCTGGCGCGCGAGCTCTCCTCCATGCTCGCCAATACCACCGACCGCGAGGCCGCCCTCCACCTCTGCCGCCAGTTCAACCATGAATACGGCTTTGTGATTGGCACGCGCCTGCTGATGCAGGAAATGCCGCTGGAAGAAGCCGGGCAGCGCTTCTCCGACCTTGCCGACGTGGTGGTGGAGCAGGTCTGGCAGCAGGTCAGCCAGGACATGGCAGAACAATACGGCACGCCCCAAGGCGGCGCGGCAGGCATTCTGGCGCTGGGCAAATGGGGCGGCCAGCAGCTGACGCTCGCCTCCGATCTCGACATCATCATCCTCTTCGATGCCGCCGAACAGGGCGACTGCAAACTCTCGCCCGAAATCTATTACAACCGCCTGGCGCAGCGTCTTGTCACCGCTATCAGCGCCCGCATGCAGTACGGCCAGCTTTACAGCCTGGACCTGCGCCTGCGCCCCTATGGCAAGGACGGCGCCACCGCCTGCTCCTTCGCCGCGCTCAAGGAATATTACGCCGAAGGCGGCCCCGCATGGACCTACGAAAAACTGGCCATGACGCGCGCGCGCCTCGCCATCGGCCCGGAGTTACTTCAACAGCAGACGGAAGAATGGCTGCGCGGCATGCTTAGTCATCATGCCAAAGGAAAGGATTACCTGGCCGACCTGCGCGAGCTGCGCGCCAAAATTCGTCAGAATCTCCCACCCAAGGCCTGGTGGGACGTCAAGCACCACGCGGGGGGCCTGCTGGATCATGAATTGCTCATCCAGTGGCTGCTGCTCACCCATTTGCCGAAATACCCCGACGCCTGGCACCCCAACATCCTCACCGCCCTGCATCGGCTGACGGAGACCGGCGCCATCCCCCGCGCCGAAGCCAGGGCAATGGGCGCCAGGCTGCAACGCCTCTCCGCCATTCAGCAGCTGGTGCGCCTGTGTTATCACGACCCCAGCGAGGATACCGGCGGCGAGCACGAGCTCACCCCCCATGCCAGCCTGCGCATGGCGCACCTGCTCGGCCTGGAAACGCCGGAAAGCCTGAAGCAAAGCCTGCTCGCCATCTATGCGGAGGGCAACAAGGCGATTGAGGGCTGGCTGGAAAAGGGCTAAAGATAGCTCCCCTCACATTCAGGATGGAGCAAATCCATGCCAGGCACCGCCAGCGCCCTTTCCAACAACGGCCCTCAGGCCGGCGACAAGGCGCCCGCCTTTAACGCGCTTCCCGCCAGCGGCGGACAGACATTAAGCCTGAAGGATTATGCAGGCAAAAAACTGGTGCTTTATTTTTACCCAAAGGACGACACGCCTGGCTGCACCACCGAAGGCATCGACTTCAGCCATGCCAAGCATGAATTCGAAAAGCTGGGCGCCGTCATCCTAGGCGCATCCAAGGACAGCCCCAAGAGCCATGATAAATTCTGCCAGAAACACAGCCTCACCATCGATCTGGTTTCCGACGAGAGCGGCAGCCTGTGCGAGGCCTACGGCGTCTGGGTGGAAAAATCCATGTATGGCAAAAAATACATGGGCATCGAACGCGCCACGTTCCTGATTGATGAACAGGGCATCGTCCGCCAGGTGTGGCGCAGCGTAAAAGTGCCCGGGCATGTGCAGGATGTGCTGGCCGCTGTCAGAGGCCTTTAATCAGAGGCCTGTAGAAAGCAGCTCCTCCACGAATAAGGGCACCTGCGCCCCGGCCAGGCCATAATAGCCACGGTCGAATAATCCTCGCTGCACGGTGGGCTCCAGGTTGATTTCAACCGTCTCCGCCCCAGCCGCGCGTGCCAGCTGCACAAACCCTGCCGCCGGATACACCGCGCCCGATGTGCCGATGGAAACAAACAGGTCGCATTGCGCCACCGCCCGCTCAATCGCATGCATCATCAGCGGCATTTCGCCGAACCAGACGATATGCGGCCGCAGCACGCCATTTTGGCACACGCAGGCGCTGTGCACCTCCAGATCCGCCCTCCAGTGGCACACCTGTTCGCATTCGGTGCAGCGGGCCTTCAGCAATTCGCCATGCATATGAATAAGGCCCGGACGCCCGGCGAACGCATCCCGCCGCCCCAGTTCCGGATAGGCATCCCGGGCCCGGTCATGCAGGTCATCCACATTCTGCGTCACCAGCAGGTAATCCCCATCCCAGTCCCGCTCCAGCCGCGCAAGCGCGTGGTGCGCGTCATTGGGCTGCACCTCCCGCAGCTGCGCCCGCCGCGTGTTGTAGAATGACTGGACCAGCACGGGGTTTCGTTCATAGGCTTCCGGCGTGGCCACATCCTCCACCCGGTGGCCGCACCACAATCCATCCTGCGCGCGAAAAGTTGGCACGCCGGACTCGGCGGAAATCCCCGCCCCTGTAAGAATCACAATATTCATGCATTTTTCCGGTTTTCAGGTATCTTGCATTTTAGGTAAAATTAAGCCTTGCTTAAGACAAGTGCCATAAAGTTTTCAAATACACTGGGCACATTCTATGCCCTCGGGGAGTTATTATGAAAAAGCTGCGCGCACCTTCGGGTTTTTCCCTTCTTGAGCTGGCAGTAGCGATTGCGGTCGCGGGTTTATTGATCGCAGGGGTGATGGCCGGAAGGCAGCTGATGGATTCCGGCAAGGCCACATCCGTGGTCACCGACACCGAAGAAGTTCAGCGAGCGGTCGCCCAGTTTGTCAAGACCTACGGCGCCCTTCCCGGCGACATGGCCAATGCCAGCACACGCCTCGGCGTTTCCCCCGATGGCACCGCCACGTTCAACGGGAATGGCAATGGCGAGATCGACAACAACAACGAGCGCCAGGCCCTGTGGCAGCACCTTGCTCTGGCCGGTCTTATCAAAGGCCAATATAACCCGACAGTCGCAGCAGCTCCCGGCACGAGCCTGAAAACCAGCAAATTCGGCCGCGATGTCGGCATGCAGGTCTATATTGAACCGGTTTCCAGCCAGGTCATGATTGAATATTCCCGCTTTCAGGGCGGCGCCGGTGATTACGGCTTCCTGACCGCCGAAGAAGCCCGCCGCATCGACCAGAAATACGACGACGGCAACCCCACCACCGGCCGCATCCGCGCAGCCGACGGCACCGGTGGCACCTGCCTGAACGGCACCAATTTCGATCTGACGCGTAAAGGCCGCGACTGCTACCTGCGCATGGCCGCCAACGCGCTGGATCAGAACAACATCACCGTTGCCGCCACCGACAACGCCAACATCAACCCGACCGATACCAGCACCTCTGTGCTGAAATGCGCGGGTGGTGTGGCGGTGGGCGGGCGCATCCAGTTTGACTGCCCCGATAATGCCGCGCAAAAATATTTTAAAATTTGCCGCAAAGGCGGCATCTTTGAAGTCGACCCGAATGGTTACGGCTGTCAATACCCCGCCTGTAATGCAATCTGGTTCAATGACCGCAAAGGCAATCCTGTTTATTTTGCCGGTGTAGCCGTTGGCACCACGTCTTCAGGCATCTGTGCAACCGCAACAGGCAGCACATCGCAAGCCACTTACCGCTGGGGCTTTGATGACGGCGGCAATATCATCAAGCAGGACACCTACACCAACCCGGCTCTTAAATGCTTAAGCCCCGGAGCGGATGAAGGCTGGCATTACGCCGATAACCTTCAGCATATGAGCGGCTATTGCGATACGATTTGCCGGTATGCTCAAATTCCCAATGCCAATATCGACATCGATCCCAAACCGATGGATAGCTGGCTGGATTCCAAAGGCTTCACCGCGCGCGACAACCAGGTAGTCATCACCTGTAAAGCCGGCTTCAGTGATTCAGGCCGCGCAGAAACCACCGCCGAAGTAAGCGGTGAATCCAACGCCATTACCTGCAACCCCACTGCAGGCGCAGGCTACACCAGCTCAAGCCTGGATTGTAAGGCGGATTGCAGCCCTGTAACCACCATGGGCGGTTACAATGCAACCCGCATGGTTATAACAGACAGCGCTCCCATGCCTGTTCCTCCGGGCCCTGTCGGCACCGGCCTGGGCAATGTCCGCCATGGCTCTACGGTTACGGTGAGCTGTGCAACCGGTTACTCCTACGGCCTTGGCGTGGATCAGACCGTGACGGTAAGCTGCAATAGCGGCGCAAAAACCATCAAGGTTCACAACAATACGACCAATACGGATACCTTCCCTGCAAGCCTGCCCTACTGCTACAAAAACTGTATAACCGTGGCCACATCGGCAAATAACTTCTACTCGCCTATGACTATGCCCGGCGGCGCAGCGCCTGGCACAGCGCTACACAACACTACACAGGCCATTACCTGTAACAACTCGAATTATTTTGGCTCGCAAAGCAATCCTAATCCCTCCACCACGGCAATCTGCAATGATGGCACCTGGAGCATTCCATTGCCGGCATGCTACCGCAAATGCGGCGGCACCCGCCATGGCGGCACGCAAAGCTGTAACCCGGGCGGCTGTGGCTGCGGCGTCAGCAGCCAGGGTTCGCAAACCTGCAATGACGGCTCATGGGGCGGCTGTTCCGGCGGCAGCTGCAACAGCTGCGGCGGCGGCGGCGGCGGTTGCGAATGCGGCGGCCATTGCTGCGGTTGCGGTGCGATTGCCAACTGCTGCTGCCAGGTCTATGGCGGCGGCGGCACCTGCTCGCCCTCCAGCAGCTGGTGCCAGAGCACGGATTGCTGCTCTGACCAGCGCCTGAAGACCGACATCCGCTTTGCTGGCATGCAGCATGGCATCCCGCTCTATCACTTCCGCTACATCAATGACCCGAGCCACGCCATGTATGAGGGTGTGATGGCCCAGGATGTGTCTTACATCCCCGGCGCCGTGAACCCGGCCTCAGCGCATTGCGGCGGATATATGAGTGTCAATTACGATGTGATTGGTGTAAAGTTCAAACGTCTGGACTAACATAGGGCATCGTATGAAGAAAACGCTCATCGGGCTTATGATGGCCCCGCTCTTTGGCGCGCTTGCGATCACCTCTCCCCTTATGGCGGAGGATAAAGACGCCTCCACCTGGGGAAACTGGGGGGATACCGGCAAATGCGACAATGACGATATTCACATGGTGACCACGCCGGATGCGCTTTATTCACGCGCCATGCTGCCGCTGAAAAGCAAGGCGGAGGTAAGCACCCTGCTCGATGGCACCACAAAATACCCAAGCCTGGTTTACAAGGCTTCTGATATTTTCCAGCATTATTACATGGTCAAAAACAACCGCATCTACCATGTGGGCCTGACCTATTTCGGCGAATACCTGCCCGATCCTCCCGGATTTGTGGAACAGAAATTTTATACCCGCTGCCCGGGCGAACCCAACCCCGGCCTGCTGCCCAAGGGCAGCATTCCCTTCCCGCCCAAGCCGCGTGTGGAAATCCGCGCCCAGGTCGTCACCAACATGATGGCCCGGCAGGAGCCGATGGAAAAAATCAAGCCCGTGCTGGATTCCATTGATACTCTGAAAGATGTGAGCATTTCGCCCTTTGACGGCACGCTTCAAAAAGTATGGCCGGCAGGCATGCTGCCACCGCTCACCTGGGCCGTGGTCAACCATGCAAACCCGGAATATGTCAAAGCCCTGCTCGCCAAAGGAGCCGACCCGAAAATAAAATACAACAGCAAGCCGCTGGCTTTCTATGCCGCCTGCGATGATGAAACGCTGAAACTCATCACCGCTGCGGGCGCAAACGTGAAAGAGAAAAGCGACGACGGTAAAACCATCGAGGATATGAAAAAAACCTGCGTGGTGCAAAACGCCCTCGGCCAGACAGGCCATGCCACCAGCAAGTCCTCCCTCTCGCAGGAAGCGCAGGAACAGCTTTACACCCTTTCCAGCCAGATTGTTGCCAACAAGCCGCTGGCTGACATCAAAAGCACCCTTTTCCCCATCGCCGGGCTAAATATTCTGCCAAGCGACGTAAACGGCAATATCATCGGCACCGATAAACCCTTTATCGATCCCCTGGTTGCCGCCGTCACGCTTAACCGCGATGTTGGCGTGGTGGAGGCCCTGCTCGGCAAACAGGCCGCCCCCAACAAAACCTACAAACAAGTGCCGATCATTTTTTATGCGGTTTGTAACGGCAACCTGCCGGTCACACAGTCATTGCTGAAAGCGGGAGTTGACCCGGCCATCAAGCACCCCAACGGCATGGGCCTGAAGGAATTCGCCAACAAGTGCAATAAACCAGATGTTGCGACAGCGCTGTCCTCCACTCCCAAATCCTAGAAATGCTGGGTTTTCTTGACAGTTGATGCCTACCGGCGCTAAATAGGACGAAATTAGTCCTATTTGAGCAACGCAATGATTCGCCTCAGCCGCATGGCCGATTATGCCGTCGTCATCATGAGCCGCCTGGCCATGGATGGTACCGATGCGCCTGTGCCGCAGAGCGCGCTTCAACTCAGCGATGCCACCGGGCTCAGCCAGCCGACCGTCAGCAAAATACTGAAACATCTGGTGAAAGCGGGCATCGCCACTTCCGCGCGTGGCAGCCAGGGCGGCCACTTGCTGGCCCGCCTACCCACCGCCATCACCGTGGCGGATATCATCGAGGCCGTGGACGGCCCCATCGCCCTCACCGATTGCAGCGACCACCACAGCACATCCTGCGACATCGAAAAACTCTGCCCCACCAGCAAAGGCTGGAAAAAGCTCAATCATGCCGTTAAACAGGCCCTCGCCACCGTCACCCTGGCGGACATGATGATGGAACCCTGGGAGCAATTCCCCCTGCCCGCATCCAGAACAACCGCCCTCAGCGTGGCCTAGAAAGCAAACACATGGATCAGATTCACGCCATCACCCAACGGGAATATCAGCACGGCTTCGTGACCGATATCGCCATGGAAACCGCGCCGAAAGGCCTGGGTGAGGATACGATCCGCTATATCTCCGCCAAGAAGAACGAGCCCGAATGGCTGCTGGAATGGCGCCTGAAGGCGCTCCGCACCTGGCAAAGCATGCAAGACCCGCAAGCATGGGCCAAGGTCTGCTATGAGAATATCGACTATCAGGACATCTGCTATTACGCCGCACCGAAAGGCAACAAGCCCAAAAGCCTGGACGAAGTGGATCCCGAGCTGCTGAAAACCTTCGCCAAGCTCGGCGTCCCCTTGAAGGAATATGAACGCCTCGCGGGCGTGGAAATGCCCAAAGTCGCCGTCGATGCCGTGTTCGACAGCGTCTCCATCGGCACCTCTTACAAAGAAAAACTCGGCGAACTCGGCATTATCTTCTGCTCCTTCTCCGAAGCCGTGCAGGAACATCCCGAGCTCATCAAGAAATATCTCGGCTCCGTCGTGCCGGTCGGCGATAACTTCTTCGCCGCACTCAACTCCGCCGTCTTCAGCGATGGCTCCTTCGTCTACATCCCACCCGGCGTGCGCTGCCCGATGGAGCTTTCCACCTATTTCCGCATCAACGCCGCCGAAACCGGTCAGTTCGAGCGCACGCTGATTGTTGCCGACAAGGGCAGCTATGTCAGCTACCTCGAAGGCTGCACCGCCCCGCGCCGCGACGAAAACCAGCTCCACGCCGCCGTGGTGGCACTGGTGACGCTTGATGATGCCGAAATCAAATATTCGACTGTGCAGAACTGGTACCCCGGCGACGAGAACGGCAAAGGCGGCATCTATAATTTCGTTACCAAACGCGGCGCCTGCCGTGGCGACCGCTCCAAGATATCATGGACGCAGGTCGAAACCGGCTCCGCCATCACCTGGAAATACCCGAGCTGCATTTTGCAGGGCGATGATTCGGTGGGCGAGTTCTATTCCGTTGCCGTCACCAACCACCGCCAGCAGGCCGACACCGGCACCAAAATGATCCATATTGGCAAACGCACGCGTTCCACCATCATCGCCAAAGGCATCTCCGCCGGTCATTCGGACAGCACCTACCGCGGCCTTGTACGCATCCTGCCCAAGGCCGAAGGCGCGCGCAACTTCACCCAGTGCGATTCGCTGCTCATCGGCAGCGATTGCAGCGCCAACACCGTGCCCTATATCGAGGTGAAGAACAACGGCGCGCAGGTGGAACACGAAGCCACCACCTCCAAAATCAGCGAAGACCAGCTTTACTATTGCATGCAGCGCGGCCTCACGCAGGAAGACGCCGTGACGACCATCGTCAACGGCTTCTGCAAATCCGTGTTGCAGAAACTCCCCATGGAATTCGCCGTGGAAGCGCAAAATCTTTTAAGCGTCAGCCTTGAAGGCGCCGTCGGATAATAAGGAAAAAGACATGTTAGAGATCAAAAACCTCCACGCCACCGTGCATGGCAAAGACATTCTAAAAGGCATCAACCTCACCGTAAAACCCGGTGAAACCCATGCCATCATGGGCCCCAACGGCTCCGGCAAAAGCACGCTCAGCCATGTCATCGCCGGGCGCGATGGCTATAAGGTGACCGAAGGCGACATCCTCTGGAACGGTGAAAGCCTGCTGGAGAAGAACGTCGCCGAGCGCGCGCACGAAGGCGTGTTCCTCGCCTTCCAATACCCGGTGGAAATCCCCGGTGTCACCTCCATGACCTTCCTGAAATCTGCCGTCAATGCAGTGAAGCGCGCCCGCGAGGAAGAAGAGCTCGACGCATTCGCCTTCATGAAGCTCGTCAAGCAAGCCGCAAAAGATCTCGGCATGGACGAAGCCATGCTGAAACGCGCCGTGAATGTCGGCTTCTCCGGCGGTGAGAAAAAACGTTTCGACATTTTGCAGATGGCACTCCTCCAGCCCACCCTCGCCATTCTGGATGAAACCGATTCCGGCCTGGACGTGGATGCGCTGCGCACCGTCAGCGAAGGCGTTAATCGCCTGCGCAGCCCGGAGCGTGCCTTCGTGGTCATTACCCATTATCAGCGCCTGCTCAGCCTCATCGTGCCCGACCAGGTGCATGTGCTGGCGGGTGGGCAGATCATCGCCAGCGGCGACAAAAACCTCGCGCTGGAGATTGAGGAAAAAGGCTACCGCATGTTCGGCATCACCGGTGAAGCAGCAGCATAGGCAATGAGTATCGTGGCAATGCAAACGGCAAACAATTATCAGGAGCCTTTCGAAACCTGGCTTGCCTCGCGCGAAGCCGCCGGGGAAGGCATTGCCTGGCGCCAGTGGCGTCAGCAGGCCTTCAGCCGCTACCTTCAGCTCGGCCTGCCCACCCGCAAGGATGAACGCTGGAAATATGCCCGCCTGAGCATGATCAGCGAAGGCCGCTTCCTGCCCAAACCCGCCCCGGCCGATACCGCCGTGGTGGTCACAACGCCGATGGAATGGCTGCGCCTGACACTGGGAAATGCTCATGTCGTGCATCAATCCCACATGCCCGCCGGCATCACGGTTGCCCAACTCAAAACAGACGGCACACTACCTGCGGAATGTCAGAAACTGCTGGAACAAAGCCGCGACGGTCTCGCTGCCCTTTCGCTCGCCTTCGCACAGCAGTTCCTGCTGGTGGAAGTCGCCCCCGGCGCCATCATCGACCAGCCGCTTTTCATTGATCACCTGTGCCAAGGTCACGGCCAGGCCGAGCACAGCGTTATCATCATCCGCATGGGCAGCCGCAGCGGCATGGCCCTGATGGAACACCTGAGCGGCAACGAAAACTACTGGCGCAGCCAGCGCCTGTTTGTCCGCCTGGATGAAGCCGCCGCCCTCACCCACTACCGCCTGCAGAACGAAAGCGACGCCAGTTGGCACCACACTGATCTGCTGGGCGATATCGGCCAACATGCCCATTATCAGCAGATACTCGTGGCCAATGGCGCGGGCGTGGCACGTTTCGCCACCGACCTTCACCTGAGCGGCGAACAGGCGCAGGCCCATTGCCATGCCTTGTACATGGGTGCGGAGAATCAGCAGCTGGAACAAAGCCTGCACCTGCACCATGATGCAAAAAACACCCGCAGCAACCAGCATGTGCGCGGGTTGCTTTCCGGCAAAAGCCACGGCATTTTCTACGGCAGCATCACCGTGCCGGAACAGGTGACCAACTGCGCCGCGCACCAGCAGAGCAAGGTGCTGCTCCTCTCGCCGGAATCCGAGGCCAGCAACCGCCCGGAACTCACCATCTTAAACGACCAGGTGGAATGCTCCCACGGCTCCGCCATCGGCAGCCTGGATGAAGAGGCGCTCTATTACCTGCAGGCACGCGGCATTGAAAAAGCCGAAGCCATGCAGCTGATGGTTGGCGGTTTTGCCGCTGCCCTGCTGGAACAATTGCCGGAAAGCCCGGCACGTGATTGGCTGATGAACCACAGCCTTGCGCTGCTGGAGAAAGTGAGCCGCCATGCCAGCCGCCGCTAAAGCCATGCAGCCAGCAACTTATCCCATCGAAAAAATCCGCGCGGATTTCCCGATCCTTTCCACCACCGTGCGCGGCAAGCCGCTCGTGTTTTTAGATACTGCCGCCAGCGCGCAGAAACCACGCGCTGTGATCGACAGCATTACGAAAACCTACGAAAGCGGCTACGCCAATATCCATCGCGGCCTCTATTACCTGAGCCAGAATGCGACCGACGCATTCGAAGCCGCCCGCGAGAAAATTCGCGCCTTCATTAATGCCAAACAACATGAGGAAATCATCCTCGTGCGCGGCGCGACCGAGGGCATCAACCTGGTCGCGCAGACATGGGGCCGCACCCACCTGAAAACGGGTGACGCCGTCATCATCTCCGCCATCGAGCATCACGCCAACATTGTGCCCTGGCAAATGCTGCGCGATGAGAAAAATATCGAACTGCGCATCATCCCGGTGCTGGATAATGGCGAGCTGGATTTCGCCGCATTCAAAACGCTGCTCACGCCGGAAGTGAAACTACTGGCGCTGACGCAGGTCTCCAACAGCCTCGGCACCGTGGTGCCAGTGGCAGATTATATTGCTGAAGCCAAACAGCGCGGCATCATCACCCTCATCGACGGCTGCCAGGCCGCCACCCACATGCAGGTGGACGTGCAACAGCTCGGCACAGATTTTTACGTCTTCTCCGGCCACAAGCTCTACGGCCCCTCCGGCATCGGCGTGCTCTATGGTCGCAAGGCGCTGCTTGACCAAATGCCCCCCTGGCAAGGCGGTGGCGAGATGATCAAGGAAGTACGCTTCGAAAAAACCACCTACAACGACGCCCCTTTCCGTTTCGAGGCAGGCACCCCTGCCATCGAAGCCAACATCGGCCTGGGTGCTGCGATTGATTACGTCACCGGCATCGGCATGGATGCCATCCACGCGCACGAAGCCGCCATCACCGCCCACGCGCTGGAAGCCATGAGCACCATCCCCGGCCTGCATATCATCGCCCCCCCCGATAGTATTTATAGCGGCGCACGCGCCAGCATCGTGCCCTTCATCATGGATGGCGGCCATGCCTCCGACATCGGTGCATTGCTGGACCAGCAGGGCATCGCTATCCGCACCGGCCACCATTGCGCCATGCCGGTGATGGAACGCTTCGGCGTGCCCGCCACCGCACGCGCCTCCTTCGGTATTTACACCAGCCACGGTGACATCGACGCCTTCGCCGCCGCCCTGCACAAAACCGCCAAGCTGCTGGGGGCGTAAGATGCACGACTTGCAAATCAAACCGCTGGACGAAACCACCCTCAACACTATCAAAACCGCTGAGGGCACCGGCCTGCACGACAAGGTCGTCGCCATACTGAAAACCGTCTACGACCCCGAGATCCCCGTCAATATCTGGGAACTCGGCCTCATCTACCGGGCCGAAGTGCTGGAAGACGGCAAGGTCGAAATCGACATGACCCTCACCGCCCCCGCCTGCCCCGTGGCCGGCACCATGCCCGGCGAAGTGCAGACGCGCATATTACAAATCCCCGGCGTGAAGGACGTGAACGTGGAACTCGTCTGGGAACCTGCCTGGACGCAGGACCGCATGACCGACGAAGCACGCCTTGAACTCGGATTATTTTAGGAGAATGAGCATGGCCAAACGTCAACTCATGAGCATCAGCGACAAGGCGGCAGAGCGCATCCAGGCGCTGCTGGCGAAAGCGGAAGCCCCCGTGGCAGGCCTGCGCATCTCCGTCACCACCAAGGGCTGCTCCGGCTTATCTTACAAAGTGGAATATGCCGATGCCGCCAAAACCGGAGACGAAGTCATCAACGACAAAGGCGTCACCGTCATGGTGGACCCCGCTGCCGTGATGTTCCTCATCGGCACGGAAATGGACTATGTGGAAACGCGCGTCAAATCGGGTTTTGAATTCAACAACCCGAATGAATCAGGCCGCTGCGGCTGCGGCGAATCCTTTTATGTCGACCGCGACAAACTTTCGCAGATGAAGCCGGAAGCGAACTAGACGTTCAGCGGACCATTGACTGGACGGCGCACGCAGGGTGAACCTTCGGCACCCACGCACGGGCTTTTCAGCTCGGTGTCTTTTTTTAAATTTGTGCAGGCAGGCAGACCGCATACAAGTGCCGCGCACATCACCAAACGAACCAGCATATCCATCCCTCCGGTAGCATTTAGGTCACTATAGCCCAATCCATTCCGGCTGCACCAGATTTTTCAGCCGTCATTTCCGGTTGAAGAACTTGTCCAGCCCGCCCAGGCCGACCTCCTGCAATGCCCCGGTCGAGTTGCCTTTCAGCATCTGCACCGCGGCCCCCTGCACGCCACTTCCTGCCTTGTCCATCATATCTCGGATGGGGCTGGTGGAGGAACTGTCGATATTCACAAAACCACCGGATATGTCGTTGGCGATATCCACCACGTTATTATAAAACTGGAACGCCACATAGCACAGCAGCAGGAAGCTGAGCACATCCATCAGGTTAAGGGGAAAGCCGCCTTCCAGCCCGGGGCAAGTCGTTTCCACACCGCCCTGCTCGGTCACGCAGCGGCAGCCGCTGGCTTCGCAGGTGGCCACCATCACCTGGTCATTGACCTTGAATTGAAGGCCATAGCTCGTGGAGCTGCCGCCCTGCGCTTCGGCAATGGAGAACAGCTCCCCGAAGCAGGCTTCGAATTTCAGCATGTTTTTCACCGAATAATCCAGCAGCACCACAAAAAAGGTGATGAAGGTGAACATCAGAATGGGCTGCAAAGTAAAGTTGACGATCTGCGCCAGCCACTGCTGAAACATGCCCTTGGTGCGTTCAAACAGCAAGGTCACCACGAACAGCGGCGCCAGGCCGAACAGGAAAGACATTGCCAGCACGGATACCAGATATACCCACAAGGCGCGCGCCACCGCACCAATAAGAAAAATACCGCCCACCACCAGAATCAGCACATAAATCACCCCATAAGGCGGCGTATCGATGGCGGCTTGAAGCGTCATCAGCGTGCTGGGCTGGATGATCTGCGCAAAGAGCGTATCAATTGGAGCGAACACAGGCACATCGGCATTCTGCATATCCACCGTCGTCCCCACGGCCCCGCCGGTATAGGAGGCCATGGTCTGCAGCATCTGCCCGATAATATAATCCCGGCCCGATGTGAAAAGCTGGATCACGTAATCGTTGAAGAAGGTCCAGCCACCCGGCCCCACAACGGAGGCCACCACCAGCATCTTCACGATACGCACCAGCATCTCATTCAATGGCGCCTGCACCATGCCAAGCGTGAACATGGCGGCGAAAATCAGGACGTACAGCACCAGCACACTGGCAACCAGGCTGGCAAATCCGCCGCCGATAATGCCTTCATAAAGCTTCTGCGCGGCATCGCTGATCGTGTCGTTAATCTGCTTGGCGGTTTTGGAAACAAACCCGTTGCCGGATTGCATGTCGGTCAGCATCTTTGCCTGGTCGAGCATTTTCTGGCCGCCTGCTGGGTCCGTGGCAAGTTTGGCCTGCCCCATCTGGTTGAGGTGATCGATCTGCGACTGCAGGGTATATTGATCGCTGCAGCTCCCCGGCATGCCACCGCTAATGGGAGATTGGGCCCATGCCGAACCGTTAACCCCCATCAACATTATCGCCAGCGCGAGCATGAAAAAAAGCCGCTTCATCACTTCATCCCCAATGCATTGAATATATTCGAGAAGTTTTCCGGATTCACAAATTGCCCCGCCACGCTTTCACCCGGTACTTCCATGGTGCCAAGGCGTGAGACGCGCGGCGAGAAGACAAGCTCGCGCGCCATGTCGGGCACCACGTCGGCCAGCATGAACATGAGCATGCACATCATGCCCACCACCATCAGCTGAATCAGCAAAAACGGTCCAAGCTGGTCGTCGCATAATTTATGGCTGATGGCCACGCCGACATTTGCCGCCCCTTCCAGCGGGCGCATGGCGCCGAACACCACATCCCCCATCTGGTCGCACATATTCGTCATGGTCTCGCTCAGCATGGCGGTGCCCGCGCCATCGCCAACCTGCTGAAGAATGCGGCGGCAGTTGCTGAGGTCGGGGATATTCTCCACCAGCCCAATATCATGAAATTCGGTGCAGGTGCTGCCGCTAAGATGGTCGGCAATGCCGTTCTGGAAATCCGCCAGGCTGGTGGCGGGCCGGCCCATCAGCACGGTGGCGATGGAATAATCCCCGCGAAACACCGAATAATCCAGCATCACGATGAACATGGAAAGATAGGCAAACAGCACCAGTGGCTGCACCATGTAGGAGAGAATCCCCATCGCCCATTTGTTGAAATAAGTATAAGTCCCCCGCAGCATGATGAAGGGCATGAAAATGGGCGCCAACCCGAACAAAAAGGCGATCACGATCTTGGCGCAGATATAGCCGATCACCGCCCGCCCCACGGCCAGGAACAGCGTCAAGGCCATGCCGATGCCCGCCGTGGCAATCATCACCCCGATATCGGTCATGTTGACCATGTTACCAAGAAATGTAGTAAAAAGCCCTCCCACGGCGGCCACACCCGAGGTCATCACCCCAAAGCCGAACATGGTGCCGAGAATGCAATCCACCCGCGCCCAGATATCCGCCCCATTGCTGATGCCACTGGTGGTGGCGGTGGCTGCTGGGCAGGCGATAACACCGGTCAATAAAGGCTCGGTGACGATGCGTATCAGGTCGTCAATGGCGGCCAGCACATCGGGATACCAGGTGGGAAACGCTTCCATCACATAAACCACCGCCGCCATCTTGGCGACCGTGATACCGATTTCGGCAAATGGGCGGCGCACCGCGCCGGATGTTAGCTTCAACCCGAACCCGATAACCGCCAGCATGATGAAGCTGGCAATGGCGGGCTGCAATGCCGTGTACATCTGGATGAACAGGGCCGTGGCAGCCTGTTGCAGCGGCGCGGTGATGCAATTGACGATCGGCCCGACAAAGCCTTCGCCCAGATTGCATACCGTCGGCCCAACCGGTGTAACAGGTGGCGGCAGCGGCATGCCGATCCCCGTATCCACACCGGCCATTGCAGGCATGGAAACCAACGAAATAAACACACAGATAAAAAGGGAAAGGAGACGCTTAACCACCGGTCCCTCCCCCCCCGTTATTCCCGCCACGATTGCTCGTATTAGGGTTCGGGCGCGTCCATAACAGGTCGCGCATCGCATCGCCCACACCCAGCGGCAGGCTGCCCTGCACGTTGCTGTCCACGGCAAACAGCGTATCGGCAAATGCCGTGGCCGCGCCTTGAACCTTATTGCCCTGCGCATCATAACCACCGATATACGCACGCGTCACTGCGCTCACATCGCCCCCGCTCACAATGCCTGGCAACAGCCCCATATCCTTGTTACCCATGGCAGTGGCTTTAGCCCTGTCCAACGCATCGGAGAAGCGTTGCTCACCCGGCAGCTGGTAGGACAGCTTCAGGCGGAAGCTCTGCTCCACCAGCATTGGCAGAATCTGGTCGAACACATCCAGAAGCGAGTTGATGAGCATAATGCCGATCATCAAGGCAAAAAGCGACATCATGACACGATTGAGAAAGAAGGTCGTATCCATGCTTGCGCTGGCGGGGTTGAGGTTGGAATTGGCAAAGCAATTCTGTGCATCAATGCCCTGCAGGAATATGCCGAGAAAGGATTTCGCCGTGCGTCCGAACAGGTTGACCGTTTCGCTTTGGGCGGGTGCATTGGCGATATCGGTCTGGTCGCGCACGGTCTGGTCGCTGGTGATTTGCGCGCCGAACTGCTCGCCCGAGCAGCGGCTGACCAGCTCATCAAGATTATGCTGAAAACTGCTGGGCGTGCATTTCTGGGTAGGGTCCGCGCTCAGGGCCTGGCAGATGGAGAAATCACCGCGATAGAGGATTTCGTTCATGAAAATCGCCATGAAAATCACAAACGCCATCAGCAGCACCGGCTGCAGAATGAAAGAGATGGTCAGTTTCAGCCATTTATCGAAATATTGCTGGGTTGCATCGAACAACAGCAGCGGCACAAAGAACGGAGAAATGACAAAGGCGAATGCCAGGCTCATCATGGAGGCGGCAAACATGTAACCCACGCGCAGAACCGAGAAAAGCAGCCCCGTCATGGCGCTGATGCCGGCAAAGGTGATGACGATGCCGAAATGCCCGCTCACCGCCGTGGAAACAAGGAACCCGATCAGCGCGCTGATGGCGCTGCCGCCCAGCGCAAGCGCCAGAAACTGAATGAACAGACAGTCGATGATCAGCCACGGTCGCGCCATTTCCGGGTTCACCCCGAAACCGGAGACATCGACCCCCGCCATGAATTCACTGCAATCAATGTCCATCATCCCTTCAAACGCCTGGGAAACGACCCCCATCAGGTCTTCGGTAATATCGAAGAACAGCGGCACCCATTCATGCATGTTGCGCGTGAACTCCATCACGAACATGATCTTGATGACGGTAACGGGAATCTCCGCCCAGGGGCTACTCACGGCGCCGGAAATCAGCTTGATGCCGAACAAAATGACCGCAAACAGCAGGATCATGCCGATCACGGGCTCCCACATGGTGTAGACCTTATCCAGCATCGTATCGAGAACGATATGCTCCAGCCCGGCCTTAATGACCACGATCAGCTTGGTGATAAGCCCCTTGTCCAATTGATCGAAAAGGCTGTCGAGCGAGATATCGGAACCCGGCAGAAATGCGCCGTCTGTCTGCGCCATGGCCTTAACCGGTATAAACACCCCCATCAGGGTAATCATCATTACCCAGCATCGCACCAGCAAATGGGTGTGTTTAGGCATTTTTGCGCCGTTGAACCTCTTCGAGGAAATGCGGTATCCACATATCAGGATTATCACCGAATTGTGACCGTATGACGTCAAGCACGGCCACGGTCTCCGCCCGGCCGGACAGGATGGTGATCACATCCTCCATTCCGGAAAGGTCGATCCGGGCCACCACCACGTCGCTTCCCTGCTTCAACAGGAAATAGCGGGACCCCGGGTCCGTGGTCTTGAGCAGGTTGAATTCCCGCTCCGAAAGCATGAAGGTTTTGCGGTATTCCTCGGTCGCCTTGGGGTTGGGAAGGAAGATCTGGGTGGCCGTCTGCTGCACCAGGGTGTCACTGATGTTGGATTTGCTGGCATCCTCCACGCTCTGGGTAGCGAACACCACCATGGCATTGAGTTTCCTCAAGGTTTTCAGCCAGTCCTTGATTTTTGGGGCGAATACCTGGTTATCAATCAGCGCCCAGGCCTCATCCAGCACGATCATGGTCGGCGTGCCGTCCAGCGATAGTTGAATGCGGTGGAAAAGGTACAGAAGCACGGGCGAAAGCGTGTTCTTGTCGGAAAGTACCTCGCCCATCTCGAAGCCAAACACGTTATTTTTGGTAAAGTCCATGGAATCTTCAGGATTATCAAAGACTCCGGCATATTGCCCGTTTGTGTGCCACGGCTTCAGACGCGACGCAATCTTGCCCGGCCCTTCTAGCCCGAAGAAGGGTGCAATATTTCGTAATTGCCTGTCTTCCTTAGCTAATTTGTAATTCCCACGCACCGCTTCCTGGATATAGGCCACATCCTCGGCCGTCAGCTGCTCGCCATGGATCGTCACCAGGGTCGCCAGCCATTCCGAGATGAAGGTTCGGTTTTCGTGCGTATCCGGCAGCTGAAGGGGGTTGAACCCGCAATGCCCGCCCGGATGAATGACCGTGTAACTGCCCGCCAGCGCACGGATGAAAATCTCCGCGCCGCGGTCCTTGTCGAAAAAGAACATGCGGCAGCGGAATTTCTGCGCCTGCGCGCAGAGGAAGTTCATCAGCACCGTTTTACCGGCGCCCGTCGGCCCGATGATGGTGGTATGCCCCACATCCCGCAGGTGGAAATTGAAAAAATAGGGCGTGCCCGAGGTGGTGTCGAACACCGTCACCGCATTGCCCCAGTGGTTGCGGTCGAACCGCCCGACGGGGTAATTGTGAAGCGAGGCGAAACTGGCCAGGTTCAGCGTGTTGATTTTCGCCAGGCGGCCCACATAGTCGAAATTGCAGGGCAGCTGCGCCCAATAGGCCTGCTCCTGGAAGAAGGTCTCCCGCACGGCCTTGATGCCGAGATTGGTGAATTCCGCAATCGCCATGGAGGTGGAATCCTCAAGCGATTTCAAATCATCCTCCAGCACCAGCAGCGTCAGGTGATGGTTGCCGAAGGCCACATGCCCGCTCATGGCCATGTCGAGCGCGTCGGAAATCTCGGCCACCTGGCTCACGGCCACGTCTTCGGTGTTCATCATGCGCCGCTGCTGCAGCTGCATTTTCTCAATCGCCGTCTGGCGGTTGATGAATACATAGGATTGCGAAATAATGAATTCGAACGGCAACTGCAAAAACGCATCCATCATGCTCGCCGCCGTGGCGGAGGCATATTCCTGAATCGTCACCAGCGCGGCAAACCGCCGCCGCGTGGGAGAGCGCACCTCAATGGCGCGCGGGCCGAAATAAAGCCGCGCGGTGGGCAGGTAATGCGACAGGTCGATCAGCGGCACCAGCATGGGCTGGCTTTCACCGCAATTGACTATTCTTCCTAAAAATTCAAGCGGTTCGGAGAAAGCGCCAGCCTCCGTCTGCACCACCGTGAGCTGGCGCGGGTTATATTCCCGCAAACTGGCCATCACGCGGTAGGTTGCCTCACACAGCTCCTTATGCGCATCGCGCATTGCCGCCTCGCGGGATTCCTTGTCGGCCGCCTCCAGCAGCTGCATCAGCACGTGCTCGATCTTCGCCGCGCCTTCCGTATCCGCCTTGCGGATCACCGTGATGTAATGCTCGTTGACGTATGTGTCCTTCGTATGATGCTTGGATTTCCACTGCTCGTTGATGTAATTGGCATAGCCCGGGTTGAAATCCCCGTTCGGAAAGGCCGACTGCCGCCGCCGCACCGTATGGAACCACAACGCGAACTTGCCCGCCGCCAGGCCTTTCAGCATGGAATTGCGGACGGCCTTTTTCATGTCCACATCTTCATCATCGGCCGTCTCGAACGCAAACCCGTCCACCTTGATGACCTGAATCATCTCACGCTTTTTGGTGATAATCGTGTTTTTGTCCCAGTGGCAGTAGTAGGGGATGTAATCCGCCGTCGAGATTTCCTTGCGGCTCACTTCGGCTTTGCTGGTCGCCCGTCGCTGGAGTTTTAAGTTTAGCACCTAACTGTCGCCTCAATACGGGTCATAGGAATTGGTATGGCCATGAAACCGGCGGTTCTTGCATCGCATGGTTTTGGCCCCGCGTATGGCGAACAGCTCAATGGCGCGTGGTTCGCGCAGACAGATCATGTAACCGATGCCGTGCACCATCGGGAAAATCACAAACAGCACGCGCAGATCTTCCATGTTGATGAAAAAGCACATGCAGATCGAGAAATTGATGATGAAATACATGTAGCTGACGCCCAGCATCATGGGCGGGCGCGTGAGGCCCTGGAACAATTGGTCTGCCTTGAGTTTACCGCCTGCCATGCATCATCCTTCATGCCTTGATTACAAGCCTTTACGAGCGCCGCGAGTTGGGCCCCATGCTTTTTATGGGAGACCCCGCCTGCTAATGCAGGCGTAACCCCTCGCGCAGCGATGGTTAGGCAAGGTTATAGTTCCGTAGGAACTATAATATAGGTGCCATTCCTTGCGCAATCCTTACGATTTCAAGCATCCTAAACGGCGGTCGCCGGCACCGGCAACACGATGGTTACTTTGGCGCCTTTCGTGCTGTTGGCCAGTTCCAGCCTGCCTTTGTGGTCCTCGATGATCTTTTTGACGATGGCCAGGCCCAGCCCCGTGCCTTTCTGCCGGGTGGTGATGTAGGGTTCCGTCAGCTGCGACATCAGCTCCCGCGGGAATCCGGGGCCGTTATCCTGCACCACGATGAAAAGGTTACCCTTGGTCTGGCGCATCTGCACCGTGATGCTGGGTTGCGCCGTGCCTTCCAGCGCTTCAATGGCGTTTTTGATGATGTTGGAAAGCGCCCGGCGCAGCTGGCTGGGGTCCACCATCGCCTCCACCGGCTGCTGAGGCAGTTTCAGCACATAGGCCACCTGCTCATGGCGTACTTCTTCAGAAAACACCGTATCGCGGATGAGCTTGCCCATATCCGTCATCACCGGCTGCGGCGCGGGCATGCGGGCGAAGGAGACGAACTCTTCCACCATACGGCCAATATCCCCCACATGGCGGACGATGGTTTCCGTATATTTTTCAAACAGATCCTTATCTTCACCTTCCATATGGCGGCCCCATTTGCGCTTCAGACGCTCGGCGGCAAGCTGGATGGGAGTGAGCGGGTTTTTGATCTCATGGGCGATGCGCCGCGCCACATTGGCCCAGGCGGCCCGGCGCTGGGCCGTCTGCAGCTCGGTGATGTCGTCAAACGTCACCACAAAGCCCGTGATCTCCCCGTTCTGCCATTCCGCCGCCACCCGCACCAGCAGTACCAGCAATTTATCATCCCGGGAGTAATCCACCTGGCCGTCGGCAATGGTTTCGGGGTCCTGTATGGCCTTTTCGAGCAGGGGGGCCAGCATGGGCATGAGTTCCACGATATGATGGCCGCTCATGTCCTGCTCTTCCTGCCCCAGAAGCTGCCCTGCTGCGCGGTTATGCAGGGTGATGCGCCGTTCGGCGTCCAGTGCCACCACGCTGGAGGATACCCCCGCCAGCACGGCCTCAATAAAGCGTCGCCGGGCATCGAGCTGCTGGTTGGCCTCCAGAATGGCCTCGCGCTGCTGCTTGAGCTGCTCCGTCATGCGGTTGAACGCATGGCCGAGCATCGCCAATTCATCCTCGTTGGGCCGGGTCGGCACCCGGGCGGTCAGGTCCCCCGCCCTCACCCGCTCGGCCGCATCGGCCAAGGCGCTGACGGAGGTGATCAAGTCGGTCGCAAACCCCATCCCGAACCAGAGGGACATCACCAGCATCACCACCGCCACCAGCATGAACAGCCCGAACAGCCGCCATTGCAGCGTGCCCGCCTGTTCCTGCAGTTCCTTATAGCCCGACACCGCATCCCGCGTGCGCTCCACGTGGCCGATGACCTTGGGGTCGATAAACCGCCCCACCAGCAGATAGGCGTTAATCGGCATATCCAGCCGCACCAGCGCCCGCACCTGGTCGTTATCCTCGTCGTCCAGCAGCACCACCTCACCTGCATCCGCGCGGCGCAGCACATCCATGGACAGCCGGTCGAAGGTAAAGCTGAAGGTCAGCACCGACCGGGCGATCATCTTGTCCGGCTGAAACACCACGGCTTCCGAAAGCGAGCGCATGCTCGCCTGCGCCGTCAAAAACCGGTTGAACATGGGCGTGTTGCCCACCAGCAGCGGCGATTCACGCTTGAGATCATTGGCCATGCCGAGGATATCGGCACGGATGATCTGCCGGTGTTCCACCAGGTAGGCTTCCGCCACTTCCATGGATTCGTTCACCGCATCCGCCACACGTGGCGCAAACCAGCCTTGCACGCCGAAATAAAAGAGATAGCCCGCGAAAATCAGCACCACGACGCTCGGCAGTACGGCTACCAGCGCGAATGCCAGCGAAACCTTGCGGTGCAGCCGCAGCCCCACCCCCGCTTCACGCACCGCGCGAAGCATGCCGAGCGCCTGCTTGGTCACCAGCGCGCACAGGCTGAGCAGCAGCACCGCATTCAGCGTCACCATGCCGATCAGCAATCCGTGATGTTCAGCCGCGTTCTGCTGCTGACGAGCCAGCAGCATAAACCCCATGGCCGATGCCACCAGCGACATCAGCGCCAGCAGCACGTTCCAGCCCCGCTTTTGCCAGGGCAGGTCGGAATTGAGCAGGGTCAGGCTTTTCATGGGGCCACACTACGGCGCGCTACGACCTTGAGCAAGCACGATAAACGGAGCGAAGCGACTGGGCGCGACCGCGCCCCGCGCCTTATTGGCGCGTAATAGCGAGCAGAGCGAGCCAGCAAAAGGCGGAGCGAAGCGACTGGCCCATTGAGGGCCCGTGCCCTAATGGGCGCGTAATAGCGAGCAGAGCGAGCCAGCAAAAGACGGAGCGAAGCGACTGGCCCATTGAGGGCCCGCGCCCTAATGGGCGCGTAATAGCGAGCAGAGCGAGCCAGCAAAAGGCGGAGCGAAGCGACTGGCCCATTGAGGGCCCGCGCCCTAATGGGCGCGTAATAGCGAGCAGAGCGAGCCAATATAACTAGTGAATATTGCGGACAATACCAGCTTCAACAAGGGGGCTGTAAAAGCCGCGTATGGCATCCAGCGCATCGGATGCCTTGATCAACGCATTGAAACGATGACGGAATTCCGCCGAGGAATGCAGGCCCGACGTGTACCAGCCCACATGCTTGCGGGCGATGCGGATGCCCGCTTCTTCCCCGTAAAAATCGATCATTTCCTGATAATGGCCGAGCACGATGCCCATCTGCTCTTCCAGCGTCGGCTCGGCGGGGATGCTCCCTGTCTGCAGCCACTCGGCCATCTGCCCGGGGAACCAGGGCCGCCCGTAGGAGCCACGGCCGATCATCACCCCGTCCGCGCCGGAAAGCGCCACCGCATTCGCCACATCCTGCACGGTCGTGATGTCGCCATTGGCGATCACCGGAATATTCACCGCATCCTTCACCTTGCGGATAAAACCCCAGTCCGCCTGCCCTTTATAGAACTGGCAACGCGTGCGCCCGTGAATGGTCAGCATCTGGATGCCCGTATCCTCGGCGATTTTCGCCAGCTTAGGTGCATTGAGGGATTTTTCGTCCCACCCCATGCGCATCTTCAGCGTCACGGGAATCTTCACAGCCTTCGTCACTGCTTCCAGAATGGCCGCCGCCAGCGGTTCGTTGCGCATCAGGGCGGAGCCCGCATCGCCATTCACCACCTTCTTCACCGGGCAACCGAAATTGATGTCGATCAGCGTGGCCCCCATATCCTCGTTCAGCTTGGCCGCCTCGGCCATCACCTCGGGGTCGCAACCCGCCAGCTGGACGGACATCGGGTATTCCGCCGGTACATTCATCGCCTTTTGCATGGCGTTGCGCGCTTCCATCACCATCGCGCGGCTGGCAATCATTTCCGACACCACCATGCCCACGCCAAAGCGTTTGGCCAGCTTGCGAAACGGCAGGTCGCTCACCCCCGTCATCGGGGCCAGCAGCACCGGGTTTGGCACGTCGATATGCGCAATGCGCAACGGCTTCAGCGCCACCGGCGAAGGCAGCGGCCCCTCATGCTGCACCCTTGCGGGCATGGATTCATCGTAGCCGGACATTTGGTTTCCTCATTGCCGCCAAGGCAAAGCGTGATAAAAGCGGCAGGATAGTTTCAGCGCCATATAGATCAAATGCGTCCCTCAAACAAGCATGACACATATCCGTCATCGGCAGCCGTCATCCTGGTAGCTGGCGGCAGCGGCGAGCGCATGGGCGGCAACATCCCCAAGCAATTTCAGCCGCTTGCGGGCAAACCCATGCTCCAGCAAACGCTGGAAAGCGTCCACCGTTGGGGCAAAGCCTCGCAGATCATGGTCGTCACCCACGCCGAATGGAAACAAAAAACCATTGAAATAGCGAAAGAAACCGGCATCAACATCCTCTGGGCGGAAGGTGGCGACACCCGCCAGGCCTCCGTCAAAGCCGGGCTGGAAGCCCTCGTCCCACTGAACCCCACCCACGTGCTGGTGCATGACGCCGCCCGCCCACTGGCCAGCCCAGCCCTGTTCGACCGTGTGCTGGGAGCATTGGGCGAGAACCTGTCCGTCATCCCCGCCATCGCCGTGGCCGACAGCCTGAAACAGGGCAAAGGCGGCCTGGTCACCGGAGCCGTAGCCCGCGAAGGCCTCTACCGCGCCCAGACCCCGCAGGGCTTCGCCTTTTCCGCTATTTACGACGCCCACACCCGCCTAGCCGGGCAGAACCTCAGCGACGACGCCGCCCTGATGGAAAAAATCGGCGTGGACACCGCCCTGGTGGAAGGCGACGCCCGCAACATCAAAATCACCGTGCCGGAGGACAGGATGCAGGCCGAACAATGGCTTTCTCCCCAATGGGAATACCGCCCCCTGGAATACCGTACGGGCCACGGCGTGGATGTGCATCCGCTGGTGGAGGACGCAACCCGCCCCCTCATGCTTGGCGGCGCGGAAATCCCCTCCCCCCTCGCGCTCGCAGGCCATTCGGATGCCGACGTGCTGTTGCACGCCTTGACCGATGCCCTGCTCGGCGCCTTGGGCGAAGGCGATATCGGCATGCATTTCCCCCCGTCGGACGCCAAATGGAAAAACGCCGCCTCCGCCCAGTTCGTCGAACATGCGCTGCACCTGCTGAAAGCCCGCGGCGGCAAACTCACCCACATCGACATCACCCTGATGGGCGAAGCCCCGCGCCTATCGCCCCATCGCCAGCCGATTCTCGAAAGCCTCTCCCGCATCACCGGCCTGCCGCAAACCCGCATCGGTCTGAAAGCCACCACCACGGAAAAGCTCGGCTTCCTTGGCCGTGGCGAAGGCGCCATGGCCATGGCCACCGTCACCATTGCCCTGCCTGCCCAGGTAGATGCATGATGAGTGGATGCATGACTCCCGCCCTGCCCTTCCGCCATCCCGCCACCCTTATCGGCACCGTACTGGGGCTGGGTTTGCTGGGCAAAGGCCAGGGCACCATTGCCTCTCTCGCCGCCCTTATCCCCGGCATGGCCATGCTGCTGCTCGGCCATGAGATTGCAGGCCCATTGGGCGGTGCCATCGTGTTGCTGGCCGCCAGCGCCAAGGCCACCGCATCCGGCACCTGGGCTTCTCATATCTACCTGAATGCTAAAAAAAGAATCGGCCAGGGCGAGGATACCGACCCTTCCGAAATCGTCATCGACGAAGTAGCGGGCCAATGGCTCCTGCTGGCCTTCGTACCGCCAACCGTGCTCGGCATGGTAACGGCCTTCATCCTCTTTCGCCTGTTTGACATCACCAAGCCCGGCCCTGTAGGCTGGGCCGACCGGCACATCAAGGGCGCATGGGGCGTGATGTTCGACGACATCGTCGCCGCCATCATGGGCATCGTGACATTGGCGCTGCTGCAATTCATCTGGCTGGCCTGGCATGGCCACCAGCTTTTTACAGGGGGTATCATCGGCTATGTGGGATAGACTTTACATCCAGAAAACGGCCGATCTTCAGGACCGTTTCCGCCGCCATCACCTCAAGCTTGGCCTGGCGGAATCCTGCACCGGCGGGCTTCTCTCCGCCCTCATGACCGAGATCCCCGGCTCGTCGGACGTGTTTGAGCGCGGCTTCATCACCTACAGCAACCTGGCCAAGCAGCAACTGCTCGGCGTGCAGGAACTCACGCTGCAGACCAGCGGCGCGGTCAGCGAGGCCACGGCGCTGGCCATGGCCGAAGGCGTGCTGAAACATTCCCCGGCGGATATCGCCCTGTCCGTCACCGGCATCGCCGGCCCAAGCGGCGGCAGCGAATTGAAGCCCGTCGGCCTGGTCTATATCGGCGTGGCCATTCGCGGCAAACACAGCGAGGCAGGGCGTTTCCTCTTCACCGGCACGCGCCACATCATCCGCATGGCCGCAGTACATGCGGCGCTGGATGCGCTCAACAGCTGCCTGAATTCCTATTTAGAGGGATAAAGCGACGGATTCGTTAGCCGCGCAGGCTACTTCCGTATGCACATATTCCTCGCGCGCAACGGCCAGTGCCGCCAGCCGCGAAATGACGCCAAGCACTTTGAAATCGCAATGTTCCGGAATATCCCGCTGCCCCGGCTCGCAGCAAAGCGGCACGAAGCGCATGCCCACCGCATTCAGGCTGTCCCTGTCGTCCTTATCCTCATGCACGCGGTAGGCGCCGCCCACCGGCACGCCGCCCAGCACATAGACCATCGGCTCCGCCACATGGTTGTTGATGCGGTCAATCGTCGGAATGCCTTCCTGAATCACCACGGTGCTGTTCACCACACCGCCCTTGATGGCATGCATTTTCTTGCGCACCTTGCGGTTCATGCTCATCACCTCCTCGCCCGATCGCGCGGTCATGATGCCCATGCCGTAGGTCCCGTTGTCGGATTTGATGAACACGAACGGATCACCTGCAATGCCCTCGGCCTTGTATTGTTCCTTCAGCTTCTGAATCAGCGCTTCCACCTGCAACGCCAACGGCTCAAGCCCCGTCATTTCCATGAAGTCCACACCTTCGGCCACGCTGTAAAGCGAGGTCAGCCGTGCGGCATGCATGCCGAAGGCACTGGAGAACTGCTCAGCCAGCAGGTTATAAGCGCGGAAATGCTCCGACTTGCGGCGGCGATACCACCCAAGCGTGGCGGGTGGCAGCACCGGCTGCGCCAGGCAGATGATCCAGTTCGGCGGCGGCGAGGTGAAATCATTATTGAGGATGATCTGGTCCGGCACGAACCCGTCCAGCGTCTGCAGCTTCTTATGCTCCAGCTTCAGCGGCTGCTGCATAATCTCCATGCCCGAGGCCGATTCCAGCGCCATGGATTCCCGGCTTTCCAGGTCCAGCTGGCCAATCACCACCTCATGCCCGGCCTTGCTCAGCAAATCGGCAAGAATCGCCAGTGAATCCAGATACTTAAGGTTGCGAGTATGCTCTTCCGGCAGAATCAGCAGTTTTTGAGGTGTGGGAAACTGCCTGGCAATCGCCTCCACCGCCTTCAGGCGTGAACGGCCGGTCAGGTTGTTGAACCCCGCCGGATACAGGTTGGTATCCACCGGCACCAGCTTATCCCCGCTGTAACGCACATCCACGGAATTGGTGAAGAGATAGGGGGTTTCCTTGGCCCGCTCGGCAAACCAGCCCTCCAGTTCCTCGCCGCGTTCATCCACCAGCTGGCGAATCTGCTGCATCAGGGTGCGTGTGGTCATCGGGCGGTCCCTTATCGTGGTGGCCTTGCGGCACGGAGGTGGAAAATAGGTGGCTTCGCGCCAGCTTACAAGATGTTCATCACGCTATGCCCATTTCTAAGGCTTCTAAGGCGCAACCGACCGAAGCTCCGGCACCCCGGCGCCATCTCCCCAGATGGCCTGAAGGCAGGCCAGCGCCGCCAGCGCTGCCGTGTCCGCCCGCAGGATGCGCGGGCCGAGCGCTGCCGGTTTCACCTGCGGCAATCCATGCAGCCGCGTGCGCTCCTCCTGCGTGAATCCCCCTTCCGGCCCGATCAGCAGGGCCAGCGGCACCGCGCTGGCGATGCTGCCCGCCAGGGCGGCAATCGGCGTGCCGCCGCCTTCGTCGGCAAACACCAGCAGCCGTTCCTGCGGCCAGTTGGCCAGGTAATGCTCCAGCGGCTGCAACGCCTCAATATCCGGCACATCCAGCCGTTCGGACTGCTCGGCGGCCTCCACGGCATGCTTGCGCATTTTTTCATCATTCACGCGGTTGACGATACTCCGCCGCGTCAGCACCGGCATCAGCCGCGCTGCGCCCAGTTCGGTCGCTTTTTCCACCAGAAAGTCCATATGCCCGTGCTTGAGGGGGGCAAACATCAGCCAGATATCCGGCCCCGCCTGCTGCGCGCGCAGCCGCTGCAGTAGCTCCACCCGCGCATCGCGCTTGCCGACCTCGGCGATGCGAGCCAGCCATTCGCCGTCGTGCCCGTTGAACATCACGAGCTTCTCACCCACCGTGCGCCGCATCACACGGATCAGGTAATGCGCCTGGGCCTCTTCCAGCGCAACCGTCTCTCCCTCTAGCAGATCATTCGCCACGAACAATCTGGGTAGTTGATGAAGCGGAACATCGCTATTGTCAGTTGCAGTTTGCATAGGGGGTTTTATAACCATTTTATCATGCGGGGACAGTAAGAAAACAGTCCCCCGGCAGGGTAGCGATATGGCGGAGCAGAATAGCTGGATATTGTTTTTGCCTATGCGCTGGCACCCTTATGCGCGACTCATGCGGCTGCATCAGCCTGTGGGTGCCCTGCTCGCCATGTGGCCGGGCCTCTGGGGGCTTTACCTTGCGCCGCAGGGCATCAACGCCGCCCAGCTCGGCATCACCACCGCCATCATGATGGTGGGCGCCTTTCTGGCGCGCAGCGCCGGGTGCATCATGAACGACCTGGCCGACCGCGAAATCGACATGCGTGTGGAACGCACCAGGGATCGCCCCCTGGCCAGTGGTGAAATCACCCCGGCCGCGGCCCGCAGGCTTATGTATTTTCTGGGTAGCGTAGCGGCCGTTCTGATGCTGTTATTGCCCTGGCAGACCTGGATCTTCTGCGCGCTGGCCGCCTGCATGGCCGCCATCTATCCCTATATGAAACGGTTTTTCGCCTGGCCTCAGCTATGGCTCGGCCTCACCTTCAGCATGGCCGTGCCCATTGGGGCGCTGGCGGGGCATGGCGAGGCGGGCTTTGGCGTCTGGATGCTCTATCTGGCCAACACATTCTGGACCCTGGGATACGATACCATCTACGCGTGTCAGGATAAAAAGGACGATGCCAAGGTCGGCATCCATTCCACCGCGCTGTGGGCCAAACGCCGTGTGCGCATCCTTGTGGCCTTCGGCTATTGCCTGGCGGTCATCGGGCTGTTTGCGGGCATCTCCATCGGCACTCAGGGCAACATCATGCTTTGCGGCCTCACGGGGGCTGCCGGGTTTGCCGCGCACCTCCTGTGGCAGATGGAAAATCTGGATGAGGACAAATCCTATCTCTGCGCTATGCTCTTTCGCCAGAACGGCCTGACTGGCATGTTTCCTGCAGTCGGGCTGTTAGCCGGTGTTCTTGCCAACATGTTTTTATGACCGAACCGAACGACCCGCGTTACCGTATTCATATCCCCCGGTTTTTAGCCATTCCGGGAGATTTGATGGAAATCCCCGAACGTCAGAGCTACCTGGCGGGCCTGGTGCCTTTCAACTATGCAAAAAACGGCGCCATGCAATTTTACGTCGCCCGCCCGCAGGCCCGCAAGCCGGACCTCCCTCCGCCTGACTTCCAGATAGGCAAGGGCACGCGCATGATGCTGGATAACGGGCAATGGCGCGACATCCGGCAGGAGGACCTGCCGCTCAAGGAAAGCGACGATGCCGAGGCCCTCTACGTCACCGCCCTGCGCGAGGCAGAAGAGGAACTGGGCCTCAAGCCGGAATCCGTCACCAACCCTATCTACGCCTTTGGTGTGCACCGTTTCTTTTCCGCCACCACGCGCGAGCCCAAGGACATGGCCCTTTTCTTCACCGAACTGCATGCCGGGCACCGCTTTTCAGCGCCCGATGCCACCCACGGTAAAACCCAGGAATGCCGCTGGCTTACCCTGCCCGAGCACGAAACGCTGATGCGCCCGAACCATGCCAAGGCGCTCGACCGGTTTGAAACCTGGCTGAAAGCACGCGCAAAGGCCGCGTAGAACATATCGATAGGTTGTTAGGAAACGGAAATATCCAGCAATGCCTTGGACGTATCCTGATCGGTTTTGATGACCGACAGATTGGCCTTATAGGCCTGTGCGGCCAGCAGGCGGTTCACCACCTCGTCTTCCTGGCTCACATTGGGGTAATTCACGAGGCCGTTTTCATCCGCCACGCTGCTGCTAGGGTCATAAAGCTGAACCGAGGCCGGTTCGGAAAGCAGCGTCACCGGGCGCGCACCGCCCTGCTGAAGCGACTGGCTCAACACATCCTGCGGCTGATAGGGCGCATTCACGGGTTTGCCCGCATCATCCTCACCATAGGTGGAAAGCGCATTGGCTGTGTTATTGGCGCTGACATTCAGGCGAGTCTGCGAAACATCCAGCCCTGAAAGTGCATTATTGATGACCGACATTCATTCCCTCCGGCGATAGCCGCTCGCGGCGGTTCACCATGCACAGCATGGGCCCACCTTATCTCCCCACGCTACGCCCAAATGGTTAACAATCGTTAAAAATATCACATCATACCCGTCTGGGCGTCCGCATCGCTCAGCACCACATAATCCCGGCGGCTGTTGAACAACTGATAATGCCACCACTCGTTCCGGTAAAAATCCCAGCCCGCCGTGGTCATCATTCCCATCAACAGCAGACGGTTTTTCTGCGCTTCCAGGCTCACCCCGTCATTGCCATGGTGTGAAAGCGGGGTGAAGGCATCGAACCCCGTGCCCATATCCAGGTCGTTACCCTGCCCGTCCACCAGCGTCAGGTCCACCGCCACCCCGCGCGAATGCGGCGAGCCGATATCCGGCGGACAGAGAAAATCCGGGTCGGGCGTGTGGTTCCACAGTTTTTGCTGCGCTTCCGCCGGGCGGAACGCGTCGAAAATCCTTAAGCGATAGCCCAAACGCCGCGCGATTTCCGCCGCCGTGACGAGCTTTTCCATCGCCGCCGGATGCAGCAATGCGCGCGGCTTCGCATAAACAGGCTTGCCGGTGAAATTATCATCTGTCGCATAACGTATATCAATGATGGCATCCGGCAGCGCACTGGCGATATCGACAAGGGTGACATCCGCCATGGTCTAGGATTTCACCTCGATGGACTCGGACCCGACCACCTTGCCGTCGCTCAGCATTTCCACCGTGATGGTGCCCACATAATTCGGCTTGAGCCAAAGCTGCGACCAGGTGCGCCATTCATTCGAGGCCACGGGGAAGCGGCGCTCTTCCACCACCTTGCCGTTCACTTTCCAGCGATGCAGCAGGCTTTTGCCGCCCATGCCCTGCACCTCGCTGAAAAACATCAGCTTGCCATCGGCAATCACAGCGGAGCTTTGACGATCCACCGGGCTGCGGTCCACCACGTTACGGGTGAATTGCCCGGCCACCTGAACCGGCATGCTCGGCTTGGCCACCGATGCCATCTGCATGGGCGCATCGCGCTCGGCCACACCGGCGGCAGGCGCGATAGCGGCTAGTTGCTGAATTTCCGCATCCGGCGCGTTGGAAGCCAGTTGTTGATTCGGCACATCCTTCACATCCGGCATGGCCGCGCGCGCTTCCTTCACCGGCAGCGACGGCGGCATAAGGGCGGAGCCTCCCTGCACCGGCACCAGCGTGGCATTGGCCAGCACCGGCTCCACATTATCAAACGCCTGTTCCACTTTGCTTTTCGAGGCAACCTCTTTCTTCGCCGCATTATCCGGAATAACCGGCAGCGCGGGGGGCAGGTCATTCGCCGTCTTCACGCTGCGCTCCGGCTTGGCCACGGGTGCGGGCAAGGCCGCCACCCGCACCGGCATGACCTTGGCCTCGTTCACCGTGCCGGGTTTGGGCATGCGGGGCGCAACGCTGGAAAGCTCGAAACGCGGGCCTTTTTTTGCATTGCGCGCCTCCTTGGCCGGATCAAACGCGATGTAGCTGTTATCCCGTTTGGGAGCGGTGGGTTTTTTTGCAGGAACCGGCAGGGATGCAAGTTTCATCGGGGGTGCATCTTCTACCGCCGCCGCCTGAGCAGGCACAACAGGCTTGGCAGCCGGCGTGGTAATGGAAGGCAACGGATTAAGGGAAGGCTTGGCCACCGGTATCGCCACCGTTTTCACGCGTGGCGCATCGCCTTTCCCTTCGTTGAGAAATTCCAGAATTCGGGCGGCCTTGGCATTTCCCACCTGCGCGGCGAGAGACGGGTTCACATATTCCCCCGCGGCCAGGGCTATCCCCGGCCAGCATACCGCAACTGCCAATGCCATCATCCGCGGTAGTTTCATGCCACATCACACCATACAGGCACATGGTCCGAAGGCTTGTCCTTCGCCCGTTCATCCTTGTCCACCCCGGCGTCGCGCAGCCTGTCGGCGGCAGCGGGGCTTAAAAGAAGATGGTCGATGTTCAGGCCGTGGTTTCGCTCCCATGCGCGTTCACGATAATCCCACCAGGAATATATCCTCTCCTCTTCATGGATGCAACGCACAGCATTGCGCATGCCGCCATAAAGCAGCGCGCGAAAGCCCGCCCGCTCGCTCGGGTGAAAGCAAACCGTGCCGTCCAGGCCTTTCGGGTCGTAGACATCGATGGGTTCGGGCGCCACATTGTAATCGCCGCCCATGATCCAGGCCTCATTCTGCGGCAGCACACGCTCCGCATGCTGGCGAAGCCGCTCGAAGAAACGGAGCTTGTAGGCGAATTTGTCACTCCCCACTTCCTGCCCGTTCGGCACATAGACCGACGACACGCGATAGACCTGCCCGTTCAGGGTGGTGACCGCCTCGATGTAACGCGCCTGTTCATCCTCCGGCTCTCCGGGAAGGCTCGTCGTCACATCCTCCAGCGGCCCGCGTGAAAGAATCGCCACGCCGTTGAAGGTTTTCTGCCCATGAATGGCGAGATTATAGCCCAGATCCTCCACCGCTTCCCGGGGGAATGCATCATTCAGCACCTTGGTTTCCTGCAGCATCACCACATCGGGCTGGCGCAGGCGCAGCCAGTCGCTCAGATGCTCCAGACGTGGGCGGATGGAGTTGATGTTCCAGGTGGCGAAAACGGGCATGGCGGCACCATAGAACCCGCCCAATCTTGTGACAAGAAGACAAAGTGCTTGCCATGAAAAACGGCGGGCGGCTTAGTCGTCGCCTCCGCCACCGCCGCCCACGCTGGAGGGCGACACCGCCAGCTTGACCGTGCACAGCCCCGTTTCACCGGCAAACATGCCTTGGGTGACGAAATCATAATTCAAAATAATGTGCGACCCGTCGGCGAACGTGTACATCAGCACGCCGCCGCGGCCGTACCGGCGGCCCTCCTCACGCGGGGCCCAGTCCGGCGCCTGGTAATTATGCTGAAGTTTGACGTAGATGGCCTGAAACAGCCCCTGGCAGTCCGAAAGCGGCATGGGTCGCTGTCCGTCGCCGGCATAGGCTTCCGCCTTGCCCGCCTTGCCCTTGTCGTCGAAATACTGTACCACGCGCACCGGCACGTAATCCACATAATCATCGTAAATCAGCACATCGCTTTTGCCGTTGGAGGCCCGCTGAAACTGCCCCCGCCCGCCAATAGCGGCAAATGCCCGGTTCTTATCCATCCCAAACGTAATGGCGCCATACCCATGGATCGTCGGCCCGTGCGACTTCGCACTGCCCTTGTCGCTGCTGCCCATCAGCCCCGCGGGCAGCGCGCACCCGCCCAGCGCCAGCAGCGCGGCAAGCATTGCAACAATGGAAGAACACTTATGCATGCAACCAGAAATAGGTAAGCCGCCCCGAAAGCGAAAGTGAAGTTTTTGTTGCACCGGCAAATCTTTGGAGAATTTTTACCTTGTGAACGGTAAGCTGCGCCAAGGAAGGTGAACCATTATGTCCGAATTCGGCGCAGCCAAAACCATCGACAATGCCGAGGATCTTCATGCGCTGCATGAGCAGGCATATCAGGAAATCTGCAAACAGGGGCTTGAACCCAGGCTGAATTTCCTGCGGCAGTTCATGAGCATTTATGACGTCCGTGCGAAAAACTTCGTCCCCGCTCCCGCCCTGCAAAATGCATTGCTGCTGGGCGAACTCGTCAAACGCGAAAAAAGTCAACGCACTGTCGACGTCGTGGAATATGGCTGCCTTACGTCTTTTTCTTCCATATCCCTGCTGGATGGCATCAGAAACTCTACCATTACCTTCATCGATCAGTCCGATATCATGCTGGATATCAGCCGCCTGCGCTTTGCCGAGATGGGCGAACGCGTTGGCTACATCAAGGCCAATATGGGCGAATTTGTGCAGCCCAACCTGTTTGATGCCGCGCGCTTCGGCTACATCCTTTCCGGATACCGGGATGATCAGAAAAGTCGAATGTTGGCCTCCGCTTTCGCATCACTGAAGCCGGGCGGCATTTTGCTGGTGCAGGAATTCTCCTGGCGCGACGACGAAAAGCTCAATCAGCTGGCGCATAACATCAACGACCTGCTCATTACCTCCCTTGGCCTGCATAGCGAGCTATACAAGGACTACATGCACATCATCCAAGAATCCGCCCTCAAACAGTTGATCGAACAGGCTGGCTTCGTGGATGTGACCCTTCCCTTCAGCTGCCTGAACTTCGTCACCTTCATGGCGCGCAAACCATCATGAAGCTTCCGGCAATCACCGATGTCGCCATCATCGGCGCAGGAATTTCCGGCCTAACTGTAGCCCGCCATTGCCATGACACCGGCATCCCCTACATCGTGCTTGAAGCAACCGGCCGAATCGGCGGACGCGTGCATACCGTCCACCACAATCACTGTCCAATCGATCTGGGAGCCAGTTGGCTGCACTCAGGTGATGTGAACCCGCTCAGGGAAGATGCACTAAAGGCCGGATGCAAGCTTGAACCAACCGATACAACCCTCATGGTATGGCAGGATGGCGCATGGCTCGATGAGGAGGGCTACAGGCGCTATATCACCCCCTACGAGGCGACCCGGCGCGACATCGTGGCAACCACCGGCCAGATTGATACCAATAACGAACAGTATATTTCTGGCGGAGCGGAAAAACTGATCACCCGATGGGCGGACGGCCTGGCGATCGAACAGAATTGCCCCGTGTCGCATATTGAATGGTCCGCCGATGGGGCCTTGGTTCAAACCGCCCAGGGTCCATGCCGGGCAAAGCATGTCGTGCTTGCGGTTAACGCCAATGTGATCAGGCAGCAAAAAATCACCTTTTTACCTACGCTTCCCGACACCACTCAGAAAATATTCGCATCCCTCATACCAGTCACCCTTCAGAAACTGGTATTGCTTTTGGAAAAGCCGCTTCCCCCGCATTGGCGAAATCATTACCTGATCCATGCGGATCACCCTCAATGGATATTGTTTGCCCCGCCGGAATTGCAGGCGATAACGGTGCTGTACCATCATTTCGGGGATGAGCTTCCACCCGCTCACCAGACTATGCAGGAGCATGGCATTGCCATCCTCGCTGAATGGCTGGGCTACAAGCCTTCGGTTGATCACTCCTTATATATGAACTGGCAGACCGATCCCTGGCAGGGATGCACCCATTTCTGGCCTATGCCGGCAGATTCGGTTAGCCATCTCCAAAAACCCTTCGGCCCCATCCATTTCGCAGGGGATTACCTTTCCGTTCCCTGGGCAGGGCAGATGAGCGGCGCATATGCGCGGGCGCTCGAGATTTGCACCAAGTTAAAGGGTTCATAAATACTTCACATAGGCGTGTTACCTTACAATTAAGTGTAATTAGGAGCATCATGCTATGCCAGCTTTCCTTCTTCCCTTGGTTCCCTTAGTTCCCTGGATTGTAGGCGGCCTCACCGTGGCAGCAGGCGCAGCGACGGTTGCAACCAAGGTTATTCCGGCGGCAAATAATAACTTTCCGGTCGACCAACAGGTACGCAATGGATTCAGCAACCTGGAAAACCTCTATGGCATGAGCGAGCAAGACAAGGGTTACCTCACGGCAGCTTCAGAAACCCTTGGCGGCAGTGCACTGAACCGTATTTTGACAAGCTGGTCCAACACGAGCAATCCCCTTGTTATTCGCGGACGCCCCTATGTAGAAGCGGTCTACCAGTTCCAACTGCAACAACCGATTACGCACACAGTTACGGGGCAGGATGGCGCACCGCATGAAACCAGCATTGCGCCGGGCACGCCTGAATTCAATTATGAAATTGTGAAATCGGCCATTGAAGGCCTGCAGGCCGTTGCTTACGGCACGGCCAATGCCGAAACCCCATTAAGCCCACAAGACAGGCTTGAGACCTTCCTTCGTTTCGCAGAGGATCAGGAACATGGGCAGGAACGCGCCGTTGAATTCCTCTCGGAAAAACTTCGCGCCGCGCATCCCGACCTGAACGAAGCGCAAATTGCCAACCTGGCCCAGATAACCTTTCTGGAAAACATGGTCTTCTTCCAGGAAGCTACCACCAACCAACAAGGTCCGGAATACAACGCCGTTATCGGCCTGCTGGGGGGGCCGAACTCTCCAAATGCGGCTAAGGTCTTCTCCGCAGTCAGCAGCATTACGCCAAACTGGCAGGATATTGCCGAACATCTGGTTGGCAAGGATGCCAAACTCTTTGACCCGAGCGGCGTTCACTGGCCCAACAACATTGATCCTGAAATTGCAGCCCAAGTTCGTACCGAGCAAACAAACAACGAAAATGCTACCACCAACCAGCAAACGATGAGCAACATCATGAACCGCATCATGGATGCGATTCTTGGCCTCATCAACCGCATCCTCGGCGGCGTTCTGGGTGGCGAAGGCGCATCTGCAGCCGCCACGCAGGGAGCCACCAGCACCGGCATGAACCTCGACAATGAGGCTCTGTCCGCGCTGCGCGACAATGAACATCTCACCATTCCAGATGGCCTGGACGAAACCAAGACCATCGACCAACTCAACAATACCGAAATCCAGAGCATGATTGCCGCCAACCCGACCAATGGCGAATTCATCACCAGCGCCACACGCAAGATGCTGCAGGATATCGATCCGGATGAAATTGCCGAACTGGTGGAATTCATGCGCCAGCAATCGCAAACCAGCCCGCAGGCTGCCGGTTACATGCTTGGCGCCATGATCGACAGCAGCATCCGCGGCAACACACCGCCGCTTAATGCCGAGCAGCTTCAACAGGTGTTTGATACAGCCCGCGGCGCGGCCAATGGCGAGCAATTCGCCAATTACATGATCTCCGCCATGCTGGAGAGCAACCGCATTAACGATATCACCATCCCGGCAGAGGCGATAACCAGCTTCATCAACGAATCGCTGACGCAGGAAAAAGGCTTCTTCGCCATCGCCGAGCTGATCAACGAGAGCAACAGCGCCGACGTGGTAAGCACCCTTGCCGCCAGCAATGCGGATGCCACTACGCTGGCCAAGGTTGTGCTGAACCTCGCACCGGAAAAGCTCAATGGCTTCCTCACCGCCGTCGGCGGCGATCGCCAGACGGAGATTCTGACCGCCATCGGCGCTATGAGCACCGACGAGATCATCGCCTCTCTGCGCACGGCCAACCCGCAAACCCTTCAGTTACTCTCCACCCAGGCCCATTCGGAAGCCCTGGTGACGGCCATTTCCACCATCAGCCAGGCCAATGGCGCAGCCATTCCGGGCGTGGAACTGGGTGGCAGCAACTACAACATTACAGCCGCCTACAACCCGGTTCAGCAGGAAGCCGAACGCACCATCCATTAAAAGCTTAATTAATACTTGAACGTAAAAGGGCTTTGCGCTATGCAGCAAAGCTCTTTTTTTGGGGACTGTTATGAAACAAGGCATCCATCCGGATTACCACAAGATCAAAGTCATCATGACCGATGGCACTGAATATTATACCCATTCCACCTATGGCAAGGAAGGCGACACGCTGCAGCTGGACGTGGACCCCAAAACCCATTCCGCATGGACCGGCGGCTTCAACATCAAGAAAACCGGCCAGGTCGAGAAATTCTCCCAGCGTTTCGGGAATTTCAACTTCGCCGCCAAGAAAGCCTCTTCCTAAGTCATTTACTGGCAGGCGCACAACCCCGTCATGGCATGGCCAGGCGGGGTTTTTTGCATCCTGCGGTCGGGTTAGGTCACCATAACACAACATATGGTGTCATACATCCGTCATGAAAGGCTTGTATCGGATAGTGGAACGCAGTATCTTGTGTTTTGGCTGGGTGGATACCGGCCGTTGCAGGCATACCGATGAGCTTATTTAAAAAGAAAACCACATCGCAGGACATGCTGGCGCCGGGCAAGCACCTGAGCGACCAGAAGAACTGGTATGCCGACCGCTATCAGGCCATGGTGGTTCAGCGAAACATCCTGGCGCTTGTCACGCTCATCAGCCTGGTCGCCACATTGATTTCGGCCCTGTCTGTTTCCCTGCTCACGCCGCTGAAATCGGTTCAGCCGTTCGTGATTCAGGTGGATGAGAAAAGCGGCATGACCCAGGTGGTCACGCCCCTTTCCCGCAAAGAACTGGAAAGCCAGAAAGAGTTGGCGCAATATTTCGTCATCAAATATGTCCGCGCCCGCGAAGCCTACGACGCCGCGCTTTATACGGAAAACTACAAAACCGTGCGCCTGATGAGCGAGGCTAAGATCGCCGAGGAATACAAGAAGCTCTTCAACAGCAACAACCCCCAAAGCCCGAGCAATCTCTACGGCCAGGAAATCAAGCGCGTCATCAACGTGCGCTCCTTCCAGTTCACGGGTGACAACAGCGCGCAGGTTCGCATCCGTGTCACGCTGGAAGGCGACACCGTCATCAACAAGGACCCCGTGGATTACATCGTCTGGGTCAGCTATGAATTTCAGGCGCTGGAGCTGACGGCGGAACAACGTTATATTAACCCTGTCGGGTTTAAGGTCACGAGCTACACGGTCGATCAGGAGTTTGGTGCGGCACAATGATGATCCGTTCGATACTGCGCATGGGGAGAACAGGGTTGCTGATAGCGGGCGTGGCCATGGCTGCCTCGGGGGCGCAGGCCCAGTCCATGACGACGGACAGCCGCATCAAAACCCTCATTTACGACCCCAACGAAGTCTATGCCATCACCACGCATTATGGCTACCAGTCCAACATCGAGTTCGACCGCAACGAGCGCATCCTCACCATTTCCGTGGGCGACCTGGTTTCCTGGCAGATTATTCCGGCCGATACGCACCTCTTCATCCGCGCCCTCAGCGAGGATGCGCACACCAACATGACCATCATCACCGACAAGCGCAGCTACCAGTTCGACCTCTTCGCCAAGCCGCTGAAAAATGCCGGCAGCAGGGACCTGGCCTATGTGGTGCGCTTCTATTACCCGGATGAATATACCAGCGATGCCGGCCCCATGATGGCCAGCTCCCCTCCCCCGGCGGATGCCAGCTCCATGCCGAGCT
>WGMV01000045.1 GCA_016124905.1 bacterium | reverse complement strand
GCACGCCGACCATGGGCGGGCTGATGATGTTGATTTCACTCACCATCTCCACGTTGCTGTGGATGGAATTCACCAATCCGTTCGTCTGGATCGTGCTGCTGATAACGCTGGGCTACGGGTTTTTGGGTTTTCTGGACGATTATCTGAAGGTGAGCAAACGCAACACCAAGGGGTTGCCCGGGCGCATCAAGATCGTGGCGCAGTTCATCATGGCGGGTATGGCCGCGCTTGCCATTCAGTATTATTCCGCTTCCAACCAGAATCAGCACCTGGCGCTGCCGTTTTTGAAAGATGTGCTGATCGACATGGGGGCGTTTTATCTCATCTTCGCCATGCTGGTGGTGGTGGGGGCATCCAACGCCGTCAACCTTACCGACGGGCTGGACGGGCTTGCCATTGTGCCGATCATGCTGGTGGCGGGAACGTTCGGGTTCATCGCCTATGTGGCGGGCAATGCGGTGTATGCGGATTACCTGCAGATTCATCGCGTGATGGGTGCGGGAGAGCTGGCGGTGTTCTGCGCGGCGCTGATCGGCGCGGGGCTGGGTTTCCTCTGGTACAACGCTCCACCCGCCATGGTGTTCATGGGGGATACGGGAAGCCTCGCTTTTGGTGGTGCTTTAGGCACGATTGCGGTGATCACCAAGCATGAGATCGTGCTGGCGCTGGCCGGGGGATTGTTTGTGGCGGAAGCCTTGTCGGTCATCATTCAGGTGATTTCGTTCAAGACCACGGGCAAGCGGGTGTTCAGGATGGCGCCGGTGCACCATCATTTTGAAAAGCTGGGCTGGGAAGAGCCGACCATTGTGATCCGCTTCTGGATCATTACGGTGTTTCTGTGCCTGCTGGCGCTTTCCACGCTTAAATTACGGTAGGTCATGACCAGGCTTACAGCAGCACGCGGGCAAAGCTGGGCGGTGGTGGGGCTGGGCAAGGCCGGCGCCGCGATGGCCGAAGGGTTGCGTGACGGCGGTGCGCTGGTGCTTGCCTGGGATGACAAGGCGGATGCACGAGCGGCGGCGGCAGGCAAGGGAATCGAGATTTGCGAACCCGCCGCCATGCCCTGGCCGGTGCTGACCGGGCTGGTGATGAGTCCGGGCATTCCCATTTTCGGCGCGAAAGCGCATGTGGCGGCCAAGCTGGCGCGCGAGCACGGCAAGCCGGTGATCGGCGATGCGGAGATGCTCTATCTGCAGCGGCCGGATGCCGCCTTTATCGGCATTACCGGAACCAACGGCAAATCCACCACCACGGAACTGGTGGGGCAGATGCTGGCGGCAGCGCCGCAGCCGCTGGGCGCGGTGGCCGTGGGCGGCAATCTGGGCGTGCCCGCCGTGGCGCTGGATGCGCAGGCGGGTGCCTATGTGCTGGAGCTTTCCAGCTATCAGCTGGACCTGGTTGATAAGTTCCACTGCCGTGGCGCGATTTTTTTGAACATGTCGGTCGACCATCAGGAGCGGCATGGCAGCATGGAAGGGTACCGCGAAGCGAAGGAACGGATTTTCCGCCATATGAAAACGGGCGATGTAGCGGTTATCGGCTGCGATGACCCGTGGACGCTGGTGAGCTGGCAAAAGCAGTTTCACGATGCCACCCATCTGGGCCATACGGTGGTGGCGCTGGGTGAGGCATCCACCGTGCCGCGCGAGGGGTGGTACGCTGCCTATCATGACGGGGTTATCGAGCTGCATCTGCCGCAGGGGGATGCGACGCTTTCCCTGAAGGATGCGCCCTCCCTGCAGGGGCCGCACAATGCGCAGAATGCGGCGGCTTCGGCGGCGCTTTGCATGGCGCTTGGCGTGCCGGTGGAGGTATTGCAGCGGGTCATCGATGCATTTGTCGGGCTGCCGCACCGGATGGAAAAGGTCGGCGAGCAGAATGGCATAATCTATGTGAATGACAGCAAGGCCACCAATGCCGATGCGGCGCATCAGGCTTTGAAATCCTACACGAATATTTACTGGATCGCCGGCGGGCTTGCCAAGGAAGGCGATGTGCTTGACCTGGAGCTGATACGCGGCCGGGTGACGCGCGCCTATCTCATCGGCGCGGCGGAGGAGGCCTTCGTCCATTTGCTGGAAGGGGTGGTGCCGGTGGTGCGTTGTGGTACATTGGCCAATGCTTTCGTCAGGGCATCCAGCGATGCCGCGCAGCATGCGGTGAACAAGCCGGTGGTGTTGCTTTCGCCCGCCTGCGCATCCATGGATCAGTGGAAGAATTTTGAGGAGCGCGGCCATGCGTTCCGCGATCTTGTCAAAAAGGTGATGAGTCATGCTGCCGCTTAACCGAACCAATACGAGTTTCATGGGCCGCTGGTGGTGGACCATCGACCGCTGGGTGCTGGGCACGCTGGTGCTGCTAGCGGTGATCGGCGTGTTCCTGGTGATGGCTGGCAGCCCGGCCGTGGCCAGCCGCATCGGCAGCACGCCGATGCATTTCTTCTACCGCCACATCCTGTTTCTGGCGGGCGGTTTTGTGCTGATGCTGTCGGTTTCCATGATTCCGCTGGCATGGTTGCCGACCATGGCCTTCGCCGGGCTTGGAATTATCTATGTGCTCATGGTGGTGGTGCTGTTTGTGGGCACGCAGGTGAAAGGGGCATCCCGCTGGCTGGACCTGCCCATGGGGCTTTCGCTTCAACCGTCGGAATTTTTGAAGCCGCTGCTGGCCGTGGCGCTGGCATGGCTGCTGGCGGAGTTTCTGCGGCAACGGCGCTGGAAGCCCATTCTGATGCTGGTGGGGGCTGTCGGGCTTGCCGTGCTGCTGCTCGTGCTTCAGCCGGATTTCGGGATGATCGTCACCGTGCTGGCTGTCACAGGCGGTGAGCTGTTTCTGGCCGGGCTGCCCTGGGCGGTGTGTGCGCTGGCGGTGGCGGCGCTGGTGGGAATGCTGGTGGTGGGGTATCTCTTTTTCCCGCACGTGAATGAGCGTATCAGCAACTTCCTCAGCCCGGATGCCGAGGGGAATTACCAGGTGATCAAATCCATGGAGGCCTTCAAGCATGGTGGGCTGTTTGGCGCGGGGCCGGGCGAGGGCATTGTGAAGCGCCATTTGCCGGATGCGCATACCGACTTTATTTTCGCCGTGGCGGGTGAGGAGCTGGGCGCGATTTTCTGCATGTTCATCGTGGTGGCGATTCTGGGTGTGGCGCTGATGAGCATTCGCCGCATCTGGGGAGAGAAGGACCTGTTTATCATGCTGGCGGTTTCCGGCCTGGTGATGCTGTTCTGCTTCCAGTCCTTCGTAAATATCGGCGTGAGCCTGCACTTGCTGCCGACCAAGGGGATGACGTTTCCGTTCATCAGCTATGGCGGGTCGTCCACACTTGCATCAGGGTTGATGGCGGGAATGCTGCTGGCGCTGACGCGGCGCCGATATGGCCACTACCAACAGCCGGTGACGGCGCTATAGTTTTGCCATATCCACGGCGAAGGACGTGCCGCAGCCGCATTTGGCGACCGCATTGGGGTTTTTGATCTCGAACTGGCCGCCGGTCAGGTCCTCGACGTAATCCACCACGGCGCCTTTCATGAAGCTGAGGGTGAGTTCGTCCACCACCAGTTCGGCCTCGCCCTGGCGAATGGCGATTTCGCCTTCCTTATGCTGGTCGTCAAAGTCCATTTTATACTGAAAGCCTGAGCAGCCGCCGCCTTCCACGCTGATGCGAAGGCGCAGACCAGGGTTGCCTTCGCTTTTGGCGACGGCGAGGATGCGGCTGGCGGCATTGGGGGTGACTTCAAGCTGGTGCATGGCGGATTATCCCACTAAACTTAACCCAATATAACGCTTTTCGGTACGATATGCCAGATACTCCCGCTTTTCGCAGCCTTGCACCTTACGCAACCCTCGCCAGCCAGACGAAGGGAAGGCAGCATCAGGAGGCTGAACATGCCACGCGCAGCGCCTTTCAGCGCGACCGGGACAGGATCATTCATTCCGCCGCGTTCCGCCGCCTTGAATACAAGACCCAGGTGTTTGTGAACCACGAGGGCGACCATTACCGTACGCGCCTGACGCATAGCCTGGAGGTGGCGCAGCTTTCGCGCGCCATCAGCCGCCAGCTGGGGCTGGATGACGATCTGGCGGAGGCCTTGGCGCTGGCGCATGATCTGGGTCATACGCCCTTCGGTCATGCGGGGGAGGATGCGTTGAACGAGGCGATGCATGGTTTTGGCGGGTTTGACCATAATGCCCAGACCATCCGCATCCTGACGAAACTGGAGGACCGCTACGCCTCCTTTCACGGCATCAACCTGACATGGGAGACGCTGGAGGGGATCGCCAAGCATAACGGGCCGCTGCAGGGGCCGCATGTACCGAAAGACAGGCCGGAAAAGCCGCTGCCGCGGGCCTTGAAGGAATTCAACGCGGAATTTGACCTGGAGCTTTCCAGCTGGCCGGGGATGGAGGCGCAGGTGGCGGCACTTTCAGACGATATCGCCTATCATAGCCATGATATTGATGATGGTCTGAGGGCCGGCCTGTTCACGGTGGAACAGATCGCCGTGCTGCCGATTGTAGGTGAGGCATTTGCGGAGACGATGAAGAAATATCCGCATGCCAAGCGGGAGCAGCTGGTGCATGAATCGCTGCGGCGCTTTATCAACCGCATGGTGTCAGATGTGGTGGAGACGACCCGCGCCAATATCAAGGCCAGCGGGGTGGAATCTGCTGCTGATGTACGGGCGCTGGGCAAGGCAACGGTAGAATTTTCGGCCGAGGCTTCGGCGGCCAATGCGGCGCTTAAGAAATTCCTGATGAAGCAGATGTACCGGCATTACAAGGTCAACCGCATGACCAGCAAGGCGCGGAGGCTGGTGACGGAGCTGTTCGCCATTTTCCTGAACGAGCCGGAATGCCTGCCGCCGGAATGGCAGCACGGCCCGGCGGGTTCGCAGGAGCAGGCGGTGGCGGCCTGCGATTATCTGGCCGGAATGACGGACCGGTTTGCGATGCAGGAGCATCGGAAGCTGTTTGGTTTGTCGCACATAGACGGCTAAGGTTGCGTTTAGGGTGTAAAACCGTTAACTAACCAGCCCGCATTCAAGGGTTTTGTTATGGATTTATTCGCCGCATACCGCCAGCAGGTGCTGGCTGCGCTGGAACAGATGGTGGCCGCCGGGCAATTGCCGGCCGGGCTGAACATGGCCGCCGTGACGGCGGAAAGCCCCAAAGACCCGGCGCATGGCGACATGTCGACCAATGCGGCGATGGTGCTGGCCAAAGCGGCGGGGACGAACCCGCGCGCGCTGGCGGAAGCGCTGGTGCCCTATCTTCAAAAGATTGATGGGGTGGTTTCCGCCGAGATCGCTGGGCCAGGTTTCATCAACCTGCGTTTGAAGCCGGAGGTGTGGCTGGGGCAGGTGACGGCCATTTTAAAGGAAGGCCGCGCCTATGGCCAAGGTGAAACCGGCAAGGGCGTGCGGGTGAATGTGGAATATGTCTCCGCCAACCCGACGGGGCCGATGCATATCGGCCACGCACGCGGGGCCGTGGTGGGGGATGTGCTGGCCAGCCTGCTGGCCAAGGCCGGATATACGGTGACGCGCGAATATTACATCAACGATGCCGGTGCGCAGGTGGATGTGCTGGCGCGTTCCACCCATTTGCGTTACCGCGAGGCGCTGGGCGAGAATATCGGCGAGATTCCGGCTGGGCTTTACCCTGGAGATTATCTGGTGCCGCTTGGACAGGAATTGGCCAAGGAACATGGCGATAAGTATGTAAAAGCCGCTGAGGACGAGTGGTTGCCTATTTTTCGTCAGGCGGCCATTACGGCCATGCTGGTGATGATCAAAAGCGACCTTGCCCTGATGGGCGTGAAACATGATGTGTTTTCTTCCGAGGCGGCGATGATTGCCTCCGGCAAGGTGGAGGAGGCGCTGGCGTTTCTGGAAGGTAAGGGCCTGATGTATGTCGGCGTGCTGGAGCCGCCGAAGGGCAAGACGCCGGATGACTGGGAGCCGCGCCCGCAGACACTGTTCAAATCCAGCCAGTTTGGCGACGATGTGGACCGTGCGCTGAAGAAATCCGACGGCAGCTATACCTATTTCACGCCGGACATTGCCTATCACTATGACAAGTACAAGCGCGGCGCGGATGTGCTGATCGACGTGCTGGGTGCTGACCATGGCGGCTATGTGAAGCGCATCAAGGCCGCCGTGACGGCCATGAGCGACGGCAAGGCCAGCTGCGAGGTGCTGCTGTGCCAGCTGGTGAAGCTGATGAAGGACGGCGAGCCGTTCAAAATGTCCAAACGCGCGGGAACCTTCGTGACGCTGCGCGACATGGTGGAGCTGATCGGCAAGGATGTGCTGCGTTTCATCATGCTGACGCGTAAAAGCGACGCGGCGCTGGAATTTGACGTGGAACTGGTGAAAAGCCAGACCAAGGATAACCCCGTGTTTTACGTGCAATATGCCCATGCGCGCTGTCATTCGGCTCTCAGGTTGATGGAGGAGGCTATTCCCGGTATTACCGCGCAGACCGGAGATGTCGGGCTGCTGAACCACCCGGAAGTGCTGGGGCTGATCCGTACGCTCTCGCACTGGCCGCGCACGGTGGAGCAGGCCGCGCGCAGCTATGAGCCGCACCGCATTGCTTTTTACCTGCAGGAGCTGGCAGCGCAGTTTCATGCGCTGTGGAACCAGGGCGGGCAGGATGAGCGGCTGCGTTTCGTGCAGGCCGGAAATCCGGCGCTTACGGCCAGTTATGCCGGTCTTCTCAAGGCGGTTATCGCCACCCTCGCTTCGGGCCTGGAGGTGATGGGGGTCGAGGCGCTGGAATCCATGTAACGCGTGCCACATTACTGCCAGGCTGGCCTGCGAATGGCTGATTTGATGCGCTTCGATGCTCAGGTACAAAAGGTACGCTCCGATTCGATGCTGTCAAATTAACCGTTCTCGGCTCAACCTAGCGTAATGGATGACACGCTTTAGGAATTGGGTATAGTGGCGGTTCAAATGAGGATAAGCCCCATGCACGAAGCTGCCAATTATCATCGACCCGGTTCAAACCTGCGTTATGCGCATGGCTACGCAAAGCCTCCCATCAAAAAGGCATGGCAGGTGATTTTCGGGCTGACGGCGGCGGCGGGTTTCTGCTGGCTGGCATGGGCGGCTTACAATGCCGGGTCGCAGGCATCCAACCCTGAGGATGTGCCCTTGATCAAGGCAAGCGATGAGCCGTTCCGCGTGCGCCCGGACGAGCCGGGCGGAATGCCGATTCCCCATCGGGACAAGCAGGTGTTTGAAGCCCTGCGCGGTAAAGATGATGAGCCGCATGCGGTGAAACCCGCGCCGCTGCCTGAGCAGCCGCAGACACCGGAAGTGGCTACTGCCGCGCCGGTTCAGCCTGCCGAGGATATTGCCCGCCAGCGCGAGCAACTACTCGCGCAGAAAGAACACCCGACCAAGAATGTGGAAGAGCTGGTTTCGCCTGCTGTGGTGCCCGCCGAACCGGTTAAGCCGGTGGTGGTTGCCAAGCCCGAACCTATAAAGCCGGTGGAACCCGCCCCTATGGCGGCTGCCAAGCCTGAGCCTGTTGTGAAAACAGAAGCGCCCAAGCCAATAGCTGCCGCACCCGTTGCGCCGAAAGAAACCGCGACGACAACGGTGGTGAAAGAGGCAGCGCCCACACCTGCGGTGACCGCGCGCCAGGAAGCCGTGCCCGCTCCCAAGGCTGTCAGCGGTGGCGCCGCAACTTCCCATACACAAACGAAGACGGTGGCTGGTCCTTTTGCAGTGACCTCAACCTTCGACAAGGTATCCGTGGTGGAAGAAAAGGCCCCGGCAGTGCCGCGGGCTTCCGGCGGCGGTGGCAACAAGCGCGCTCAGCTGGCCGCTCTTAAGTCAGAAGCGGAGGCCAACGCCATGTGGAGCCGCATCCAAGGCAAATATCCGAGCTTCACATCCGGCAAGAGCCTTCACGTAGAACGGGCGGATATTCCCGGTAAAGGGGTGTTTTACCGCTTGCAGGTCGGGCCGTTTTCCGATAGCGCGGAAGTGAAACAGTTTTGCCAGTCCATCGGCCAAAGCGGCTGCCTGGTGAAGTAAACGCACAATAAAAAAAGAATGGCTTACGCTTCATGATCAATGCTGCAATTTATGGATGTTCCGGATTACGGCTGACTGCCGATGAGAAGGCGTTTTTTGCCGACAGCAAACCGTATGGTTTTATTCTCTTTGCCCGGAATTGCGAGGAGCCAAGCCAGCTTCGCGCCCTGGTGAATGAATTGCGCGAAGTGAGCTATGACCAGGCGCCCATCCTGATCGATCAGGAAGGCGGCCGGGTAGCGCGCCTGAGGCCGCCGCACTGGCGGCCGTATCGCCCGGCCGGTGATTTTGCCAAATTGTATAAAGTGGATGCGGAGGCGGCTCGCGAGGCCGTGTATCATAATGGTCGCCTGATTGCCGAAGAGCTTGCCGCGCTTGGCATCACGGTGGATTGTGTGCCGCTTCTGGATGTTCCTTCTCCCGGCTCGCACGACATTATCGGCGACCGTGCCTTTGGTGACACGCCGGAGCAGGTGGCCGATCTGGCAGCCGTGATGTGCAAAGCCATGATGGATGGCGGCGTGCTGCCGGTCATCAAGCATATTCCCGGCCATGGCCGCGCGATGGCGGACAGTCACCTGGAGCTGCCGGTGGTGGATGCCAGCCTGGCGGAACTGGAGGCGGTGGACGTGCCGCCCTTCAAGGCGCTGAAACACATGCCCTACGGCATGACGGCGCATGTGCTTTACAAAGCACTGGACGCCGAGGAAGTCGGAACCTTCTCGCGAAAAGTGATCGGTTATATCCGTGAGGTGATCGGCTTTGACGGGCTGTTGATGTCCGACGATCTTTCCATGAAGGCGCTGGCGGGGGATTTCGCCTCACGCGTGACGCGTTCAATGGATGCGGGGTGCGACCTTGTGCTTCACTGCAATGGTGATATGAGTGAGATGAAGGCGGTGGCGGGCGCGGTGGGCAGCCTTTCGCCCACGGCCATGGTGCGCCACTTGCGCGCCATGCAGTTGCTCAAGCCCGCGGCCAAGCTGGATTGCCAGCAGGCGCAAGCCACGGTTGAAAACCTGATGCAAAGGATGGACACATGTTCCCTAGCCTAAGCCATTTGCTGATTGTCCTTTTGCTGGTGCTGGTGCTGTTCGGCGCGGGCAAGCTTCCCAAGGTGATGGGGGATTTAGGCAAAGGCATGCGCAGCTTCCGTGAAGGGCTGCACGGCGATGATGTGGCCGATGCCAAGAAACTGGACAAGCCCGCCGACAAGAAAGACGCGTAGGGTAGCATGGGCCTTTCCCTGCCGGAAATTCTGGTGGTGGCGGTGGTGGCCCTGATGGTGATCGGCCCGGAGGATTTGCCGCGCGTGATGCGGTCTTTCGGCCGGATGGTCGGGAAAATCAAACGCCATGCCGAAAGCTGGATGGAAGAGGGCGATGCCCCACTCAAGCCAACCAAGCCTGTAATTGAACAGTCGCATGTAGTGGTGGGGGATGACGGCAAGCCGTATGAAGCTTATACGGTGGCGGATTCCACATCAAAAAAGAACGAGGCAACGCCCCGCTGATGCGGTATAAGGTTGCCATGAAACCGACCCTTTCAGTTGAACAGCATGGAAATGGCCTTGTCGCCGGGGTTGCCGGCAACTGGGTGGCGGAGTTTGCCGATGAGTGCCATCGGCTGATTCAATCCTTCCAACCGCGCAAGGGGCAGAAGGCCACCATTGAATGTGCGGGGCTGGAGGCGCTGGATGTAACCGGTGCCTGGCTGCTGCAGCGCCGGGTTGAAGAGCTGGCGAAGCAAGGCATCCAGGTGGTGCTGCAGGGGTTTGCCAAACATCACGCACAGTTTATCGAGCAGGTGGGGCAGTTGCAGGACCCCATCACAAGTCTGCCGACCACACCCTATGTGCCTTTACAGTTTACGGCGCGCGCCGTGCATGGTTTGATTGAAGGGGGAACCAAAGGGCTTGAGTTTTTAGGCAAGGTGCTGATGGCCCTAGGGGAGAGCATTGTGCATCCGTCGCGCATCCGCTGGAGCGCCATTGTCAAAAGCGGCGAAATGGCGGCCGTGCGCGCCGCGCCCATCGTGTCGCTGATTTCCTTTTTGATCGCCATCGTATTGGCCTATCAGGGCTCCGCCCAGCTGCGCCGTTTCGGCGCGCAGATATTCACCATCGATCTGGTGTCCATCTCCGTCTTGCGCGAGATGGGTGTGCTGCTGACGGCCATCATGGTGGCGGGCCGGTCCGGCAGCGCGTTTGCCGCGGAGATCGGCACCATGAAGCTGAACCAGGAACTGGATGCCCTGCGCACCATGGGCATGAGCCCGATGGACGTGCTGGTGGTGCCACGGATTCTGGCCCTGACGCTGATGATGCCGCTGCTGGCCTTTCTGGCGGATATGATGGGGTTGACGGGCGCGGCCATCCTGACCGTGTTAACCAGCGATACCAGCTTTACGCTGTTTATGTCCCGCCTGTTGCAGGCCATGAAAATGACGGATTTCTGGGTGGGGATGATCAAGGCGCCGGTGTTTGGGCTTATCATCGGGCTGGTGGGTTGCCATCACGGCATGTCGGTGACCAATTCGGCGGAATCCGTCGGGGTGGAAACCACGCGCGCGGTGGTCACCTCGATCTTCTTTGTCATTTTCGCCGATGCGCTTTTCTCCATCCTTTTTACAAAGATCGGCATATGACGCGGCAAGCCTCATCCCATCCGTCGGCTGCGATCGAGGTGAAGGGGCTGACCAACCGCTTCGGCAAGCATGTGGTGCATGACAAGCTGGATTTCAGGGCGGAAAAAGGAAGCATCACCGGTATTGTCGGCGGGTCCGGCAGCGGGAAATCGGTGTTGATGCGAAGCATCATCGGGCTGCAGAAGTTTTCCTCCGGCACCGTCCTGGTCAATGGCAGGCCGATGAAGGCGCTGAATATGCGCGAGGCGCAGGAGCTGCGGCGCAGCTGGGGCGTCATGTACCAAAGCGGCGCTTTGTTCTCCGCGCTGACAGTGGTAGAAAATATTGCAGTGCCGATGCATGAATATCTGCATCTGCCCGATCTGGTCATACGTGAGCTGGCCATGCTCAAGCTGCGCATGGTCGGGTTGCCGGACAACGCGGCGGATAAATTCCCGGCGGAGCTTTCCGGCGGGATGGTAAAACGTGCGGCGCTGGCGCGCGCGCTGGCGCTGGATCCCGCCTTGCTCTTTCTGGATGAACCGACCGCAGGCCTCGACCCGATTGCGGCGCAGGATTTCGACCAGCTTTTGCTGGAACTGCGGCGGCAGCTGGGGTTGACGGTGATGATGATCACGCATGATCTGGATTCGCTTTTCACGATTTGTGACCAGGTGGCGGTGCTGGTTGATAAGAAAATGGTGCAATCAGGCGTGAAAGATATTGTAAAACATCCGAATCCATGGATTCAGGAGTATTTCGGCGGGCAACGCGCGGCACGCTTTGTAAGAAAGGCAGGCTAGGATGGAAACTCGGGTCAATTACCTCATGGTTGGTGCGTTCGCCCTTGCACTGGTGGCAGGGGTCATTCTGTTCGTGCTGTGGGCAAGCGGTAATAAAGAGGGACGCGATTTCCTCAAATACCGCATTTATTTCGATCAGGCCGTGAACGGCCTGACCCAAGGCAGCCCCGTGCGCTTCATGGGGGTGGAAGTGGGGCAGGTGGAAAGCATCACGCTTGATATGTCCACGCATGACCCCAAGGTGCTGACGATTGTAAAAATCGATGAAAATGTGCCGGTGATAACGAGCACCATGGCCATGCTGAAGCCTAGCGGCATCACAGGTATGTATTTCATCGACCTGCGTAACGGCATTAGCGGGGATGAACCAGGCCAGCCGCTTGTGCGCAAAAAAGGCGAGCTGCCCATCATCAAGGCGGAACAGTCGGATTTTGATAAGCTGTTTGGCGGTGCGGGCAGCACCATGCAACGCATCGATATGGTGCTGGCGCGCGTGGAGAAAATGCTGAGCGACGATAACCTCGAATCCATCAGCCTGACCCTGAAGCATCTGGAAGGTTTCACCGCGGCGCTGGATGATGACAGCAATGGCGACCGTGGCAATTTCATCAAGCAAAGCACGGAAGCGGCGCATGAGTTGCGCGTGCTGCTGAAAGGGCTGAATGACGAAGGCTTTCATGAACAGTTGAGTGGCCTGGTCACCAATCTTCAGAATACGGTCAAAAATGTGGATAGCCTCACCGAATCGCTGGAGCGCAACCCATCCCAGATTATTTTTCCGCCCAAGAAAGAGGGCGTGAAAATTCAGCCATAACGCGAGTATGAACATGATGACACGCTATTTCCTCAAACCGCTGATCATGCTGGCATTGTGCGCCGCGCTTGCTGGTTGCGGCGGCGCGTCCGGCCCTGCGCCCAAGCGTTACGGCTTTGATAATCAGGCCATTGCGGATAGCGTGAAAGGCAAAAAAAGCCGCACGGTGCGGCTGACACTGCCAAGCAGCTCCCCCACGCTGGATGGGCGAAGCATTCAGGTTCAGCGCGCCACGGGTGAGCTGACGGTGGTGGATAATGCCGTGTGGGCGGACCCGCTGCCCTACCTGGTTGCGCAAAGCATGGCCGAGACATTGCGTGCCAAGGGCATGACGGTGGTGGAAGCCGGGCAGGCGGGGCGCACCTCGCTGCAGATCAACACCAGCATCGAACGTTTTACGCTGGCCTATGATGAATCGGGCGTTGCCACCGCTCAGGTCTCCCTGAATTTCACGGTTCTTTCCCTGCCGGATAAACGCCCCATCGCCAATGTGCATTACGAGGATGAGAAGCCGGTTTCGCCGGTGAGGATGACCGTGGTGACGGGCGCGTTTCAGGACGCGTTGGCCGAGGCTTTCTCCAAGCTTATCAGGAAGCTTTAGCCTTTTTGGCGTTTTCCGCCTTGGGCAGCCATTGCTGAAGCGTGGCGATGAGTTCATGGCGGCGGATGGGTTTGCTCAAGTAATCGCTCATGCCGGATGCCAGGCATGCCTCCCGGTCGCCCTTCATGGCGTTGGCGGTAAGGGCGATGATGGGAATGGGGGGCAGCTTGCGGTCGCTCATCAGACCGCTCAGGTGTCTGCTGGCCTCGAAACCATCCATCACAGGCATCTGGCAATCCATGAGGATGATGTCGAGTGGATGGTCATGCACACAGCGGATGGCTTCCTCGCCATTTCCGGCGGAGACCACCTTGCAGCCGATTCGCTCAAGCAGTTCGGTTGCGAATTCGCGATTCACGCGGTTATCCTCCACCAGAAGTACGCGGGCATTGGGAATGGTGTCGTTGAGGTTGGTCTGCATGCGTGCTTCCTTTTTATTATAGAGATTAAGCGGGGTCAGCATGGTGAGGTGCTGCTTGTTCCTGTGCGCGAAAATGACGAGGGAGGCGATATCCAGCAACTGATGGCCGCGCACCGGCTTGGCGAGGTAGGCGTGGCACCCGGCCTCGGCGAAGAGCTGGGCCAATCCTTTATCCTGTGAGCTGGTGACCATGATGGTGAGCAGATCGGGGTGGCGTTGGCGTAATTCCTGCATCAGGGCAATGCTATCGCCGCCATGTTCCAGCATGTATTCCATCACGAGCATGTCCGGCACGGCATAATCATGCCGGACATGTTCCCATGCGGTCAATGAATCAAGCATCACGACCTGCGCGCCTGCATGGCGGAGGATACCCGCCAGTATCCGGCGGCTTGGTTCAAGGTCGTCCACCACCCAGATGGTGCGATCCCGCAATAATTGATGATCGGCAATATCCTGCGTTAGCGGTGGTTCCGCCGCCTGGCAGGGAAGGGTGAACCAGAAATTCGAGCCGTGTTCCGGCGTGCTTTCCACGCCGACCTGACCGCCCATCAGGCTGGCCAGCTGCTTGCAGATGGCCAAGCCTAGGCCGGTGCCGCCGAACTTGCGGGTGGTGGAGGCATCGGCCTGCGTGAATTTGTCAAAGATCATCCGGCATTTATCCTCGGGAATGCCGATGCCGGTGTCCTTGATGTTGATCTTCAGTTCGTGGCGGGTCGCATCCGCGGGAAAGGAGGAGATGGATTCCACGGAAAGAAGCACATAGCCCTTGTCGGTGAATTTGATGGCGTTGCTGGTGAGGTTCCAGATGATTTGGCGGATGCGCAATGGATCGGCAATAATGTGATGTGGGATATTGGCGGGATAGTCCACCAGCAGTTCAAGCTTGTGCTCCTTCTCACGCAAACGGGGGAGGAAGAGTTCAGTCGTTTCCTCAATGGCCGCCGCCAGATCGAAGGCGACGGGTTCCAGCTCCAGGCGGCCGGCCTCTATCTTGGAGAAGTCGAGAATATCGTTGATGATTTCGAGAAGGTTCTCGGCGGAATCCAGCACGGTGCGGAGGTGCTGCTCCTGCTGGCGGGTGAGGTTGCTGTCAAGCAGCAGCTCGCTGATGCCGATCATGCTGTTAAGCGGTGTGCGGATTTCATGGCTCATGTTGGCGAGGAATTCGCTTTTGGACTGGTTGGAGGCAACGGCCTGCTCGGTGGCGTCGCGGTAGCTTCTGGTTTGCTGGTAAACGAGATGCTGGATCTCTTTCTCCTGTTGTGTTGCCTGGCGCGTGTAAAAGATGCCGACAAGCACGAGCAGCGCTAGCTGTGCCCATGCGTGCCAAAGTCCTTGTAAATCAATAATGTGCATGGTGATTAGCAGCGCCAGGCTGGCTGCGATGCAGCATCCGGTGATGATCAGGCTCTTTTTATAGGGGGAGAGGATTTTAATCATGATCGGCCTCTTCCAGCGTGAACTGCATCACGGTGCCGCCATGGCGGCTGGAATTGACGGTTAACTGTCCACCATGGTGCTTGGCGATGCGCGCACAAAAGGCCAGGCCCGCGCCGTGGCCTTCCGGCAGGGCTGTGTTGCCGACGGTGCGGAACAGGCCCATCACCAGCCTTCGATAGTCGGCGTCGATGCCGGGTCCATTATCTTCCACCCGTACGGACCAGCAACGACCTTTCTTTTGTGATGTTATGGTTACAGTGGGGTTGGGGTGGGTATTATGGCGCAGGGCGTTGTCCATCAGTTCCACAAAAAGGCGCTTGAGCTGGATGGCATCAGCAAGCGCATGCGGAAGCTGGCGAATGTGGATGGCGCCGTTTTTTTCCGTCATAAGGGCTTCGCATTCCGCTGCGGCCTGACGGGCGATCTCATCGATATCGACGGGCTGTTTGTCGGCAGGGTTGCGCACCAAATGTGAATAGGCGCGGATAATGGCCACGCGCTCCAGCACGGTGGAAATTTCCTCTTCCAGCGCGAAGATGAGTTTTTCCGCTTCCGGCGCCGTCCATTTGCGCAGCTCGAGGCAATAGATCAGCGCCTGCCGAAGCGGATCGCGCAGTTCATGCGAGGCGGCACAGGCAATATCCTCAATGTCGTTTAGCAGCAAAGCAGGGCGGTGAGCATGTTTCATACGATGTATCGTTCCCCCATGCGGTTGATCGTTTGTTGCAGCTCGGATTCCAGCACCTGCAACAGTGCGCTGGTGGTGACCGGTTTGACCAGAATATTGCTGACGCCCATGAGGCGCCATTTCGGGTTATCCTTTTGCCACTTGTCTTCCGTAATCAGGGTGATGGAGGCCGAGGCCTGTAGTTCACGCAAGGCAACCAGCATGGTTTGCGGGTTGTCGCTTGGCATATCGTCGGACAGAAAGATCACATTATACTGGCAATGGCGGGTGAGGGTGCGCAGGCCTTCTTCATTCAAGGCAAGGTCAGCTTTGCAGCCAATGCCAGACAAAAGGGTACAGACCTGCTGACCGTCCTTCTCGCTTTCGCCCGCGTAAAGCACTCGCCAGCCAGACAGAAGATGCTTGCGAATGGCGCTTGGGGTATCCTGCGGTTTGACGGAAGGAAGTTCGATCAATTGTTCTGCATGCGCCTGGCTGAATAATGCGCGCTGCATGGGGCCGATGCCGTCTGATGCCGTCATTTCAAGCTGTTTACGGTATTCGCCATAGGCCTGAATGTAATTCATGATTTTTTGCCGGGTGAATGGCTTGGTGATGTAGCCCACCGCGCCCTGGCGGGAGGCGGTTTCCACATCATCCAGAATGCGGCTGGCGGTGAGCATGATGATATAGGCGGCGGGGGTTATCTTTTTGATATGTGTCAACAGGCTCAGGCCGTCGCCATCGGGCAGGCCGATGTCAAGGAAAGTGATATCCGGCCGGAGCTGAGCGAATTTGCGCAGGCCATCGGCCGCATTGTGCGCAACCTCGCGATGATGACCCATCAGCATTTTCTGAATCATCCCGGCATAGCCTTTTTCATCGTCGATGATCAGGCATTTGTAGCTGCTTTTGGAACTTCCGCTCATGCAGCCTCTGCGATTTGTTGAAGATGCGGTCTGGATTCATTGAAGGCTCGGCGCAGTTCCGCCAGTTTTGGCGTAAGCTCGGTGGGGCTGGAGCCTTCGCGCGCGGCGTGTTCAATTGCTTCGGCCACGGCGGAAACCTGTATGACGCCGAACTGGCGGCTGGAGGATTTGATGCTGTGTGCCTGTGCGCTGACTTCCTTGGCATCGCCGTTGCGTGCGGCATGTTCCAACTGGCTGAGGTATATTTCCGTATCCTCCAGGTAATAGCGCAGCACGGTGGCGAAACGGCTGCCCATGGTCTGCCGGGCGTCCTGAAGGATGGTAGTGTCGAGCATGCTGTTATTTACGGCAGGCGATGTGTTCTCGTTGGAAACTTTCGGTAAGGACTGTTCGGGCCTGGGTGAAGTCTCGTTTTTCAATTTGTGTTTGAGCCATTTGATCATAATTGCCTCCCAATTTGGTTTTCGAAGGGGTTTGCTCATAAAGTCGTTCATGCCTGCCTTGAGGCAGCGCTCGCGGTCGCCCTGCATCGCGTTGGCGGTGAGGGCGATGATGGGAACCGGGGCCATCAGTTTTTCCGAAATGAGGCTATTAATGGCTTTCGTGGCTTCGAAGCCGTCCATCACCGGCATCTGACAATCCATGAAAATGATGTCGAAGGATTTTTCCTTAAGGATATTCATGGCCATGGCGCCATTTTCCGCGCAGGTGACGATGCATCCCTGCGAGGACATGAGCTCGGTTGCATATTCGCGGTTGATGCGGTTGTCTTCCACCAGCAAAATGCGGATGAGGTGAAAAGGCGCCGACCCCTGCGCCAGTTCCTGCGCGGCGATGCGGTTTCCGGCGCCGGAGGTAAGAATGCCCTCCCGATGTTTGGCTTCCAGCACGAGGTGGAGCGTTTCCAGCAATTCTGACGAACGAACGGGTTTTGCCAGGCAGGCAGCCGCACCGGCATCGGCAAAAAGCTTGGTATAGCCTTTCTCGCCCGCGCTGGTGAGCACAACAACCGGGATTTTCGCAAGATCAGCCGAGGCACGTACCGCGCGTGTGAGGGTTTCGCCATCCATTTCCGGCATGAGATAATCGGTGATGATGAGCGAGTAGGGTTTTCCCTGTGTCACCGACTGCCGGGCCAGGCGCAGTGCCTCCGTGCCGCTGGAAGCGAGGTGGCAGGTCATGCCCGCCTGTTTCAAATGCTCGGCCAGCATGGTGCGGTTGGCGGCCAGGTCGTCCACTACCAGTATCTTTTTGTGGCGCAGGAGATTGCGTACCGTGGCGGTGGATGCCGGGGGCGCCATATCGCATTGAACGGAAAATTGCACCATGGTGCCGCTGCCCGGTTTGCTGTCGATACTGATGCGGCCATTCATCAGTGCAACCAGCTTCTGGCACAGGCTGAGACCGAGCCCGGCGCCGCCGTGTGTGCGGGTGGAGGTTCCGTCTCCCTGCACGAAGGGCTCGAAAATGATGGAGAGCCGGTCTCCTGCAATGCCAATACCTGTATCTTCAATAGTAACCTCGATGGAGGATTTATCGTCGGAGACCGGCATCAGTTTTATGCGCATCAGCACGTGCCCGTTTTCGGTGAATTTTACCGCGTTGCCCATCAGGTGATATAGCACCTGACGCAGGCGGTTTCTGTCTGCCACCACGCGTGTACCTGCGGGTGGCGCTTCCAGAATCAAATCGATCTTTTTCTCATGAGCGACGGGGCTTAACATTTCCATCACGTCCTCGGCGGCTTCGCGCAGGTCGAACACCACCGGGTTCAGGTGCAGTTTGCCCGTTTCGATGCGTGAGAGATCCAGGATATCGTCCAGAGTGCTCATGAGGTTGTCCGCTCCGTGAAGCAGGGCTTTGACGTAGCCTTTCTGCCTGGGTGTGAGGCTTGACTGCATCAGCAGCTCGGCCATGCCGAAAATGGCGTTCATGGGAGTGCGGATTTCGTGACTCATGTTGGCGAGAAACTGGCTTTTGAGCCGTGTGCTTTCCTCGCGCGTTCGTTCCGCCTCCTGAATGAGGCGGAGGGTGGGGATGAAGACGAAAAAACCTTCCCCAATCAGAAAAAGGGTCATCATGCCAAAGGCGATGCCCAGGATATCCATCCATTCAAACCCAGGAGGCCGGCCCGGTTCAGCCAGAACTTGTATGGCAACAAACATGACGGCGAGAAGGGACGCCATCAGCGAAATGCTGATGATGCAATGGCGGATGACCCATTGATGGGAAGCGGTTTTTTCTTTTTCGGGCCGCATGCATCACCACTCCAGAATATGTTTCCTGTCGGCGGAGGCGCTGGTGACGCAAACCACGCGATTGCCTTTGGGACTATAGGCAAGCTGGTCGAATGCAAGCATGTTGGCCTGGGCGATGCCGCGACCGTGGCTATCCATGGCGCGGGAAGGGTCTATGCGCAGATATTTCTTCCAGTCAAACCCGTCGCCCTCATCGGTTATCTGTGCATAGACCTGACCGTCCTTTTTCTCCAGAACCAGTTCCACGCGCTTGTTGGCATATTCGGGCATTTCAAGGCGGCGTGCTATTTCCTCGCGCCAGTTATTCTGTTTGAGAAGCTCTGTTTTTTCATCATACCCAATGTTGAGATTGCCGTGCTCGACGGCATTCACCAGCAATTCAGCCAAGCCGGGAAGGGCGCGTTCCGGTACGGGGAAAACATGCGCGGCAAAACAGGCGAGCGCTTCGGCTTCTTCCAGCGTGTGCACGAAGAAACGGGAGGAGATCATGGTACGAAAACCTGTCTGGTAATGTTTGATCTCGCCGCTCAGGTTCTTCTGATAACGCGATTCGCGTAGCGCGGCGGTGAGGACCGAGCGCAGCACATCGTCATTCACCGGTTTGGACAGGTAATAGAAAATTCCCGCATCGATACCTTCGCGCATATGCTCTGCACGGTCGGACCCTGTCAGCATGATAATGGGAACGCGCGCGTGCGACGGTTCGTGCTTGATGCGATGCACCAGCTCCAGCCCATTCATGCCCGGCATGTTGCGGTCCAGCAGAATGGCATCGACCTCACCGGGGTGTGAAGCAAGCCAGTGCAGCGCCTGCTCGGCGGTACGCATAAGCAAGGCCTCGTTGCCATAACTGTTCAGCCGTGCTTCCAGCAGCATAAGCGTGGCGCGGTCGTCATCCACCACGAGAACGGTTGGGGTGGTTTTTTGATGGTGGCCGGATGTCAGCCGGATCAGCGGGGAAAGAAGCATTTCGTTCATGTTACCGCTCCGTGAAGGATTGTTGGGTGGCGACCTGCATGGGTTTGAGCAGATAGGCAAGCAGGGTTTTCCTGCCGGTGATGATGCCCGCATCCACCGACATGCCGGGAAGCAACTGCTGGCCGTCGATGGTGTGGCCATCAGGTTTGATGCGCACGCGGTAATAGGATTGCTGTTTTTCATTGACGAAGGTAGTAGCCGAGACGGATTCCACCGTACCGTACAGCATGCCATACTGGGTGTAGTCATAGGCATCGACACGCAACTGCACGCGCTGACCGGGTTTTACATGGCCGATATCACGCGGGATGATGCGCGCCTCGACCATGAGGGATTCATCGGTCGGTACGATTTCCATCAATATCTGTGCAGGCGTGACCACGCTGCCGATGGTGTTGACGGCCAGCCCCTTGATGATACCGTCTATCGGAGAAGTGATCATCTGGCGTTCCACACGGCTTTTGGTTTTTTTCATACTCTCCCGCGCCTGGGCGATGTCGCCGGTGGTTTTTTCCAGGTCCTGCAGAGCGATTTCCCGGTTTTTGGCATGCAGGGCGGCAATGCGGGAGCGGTATTCGCCCATTTCCTTTTCCGCGGCTTTGATTTCTATGGCGATGGAGGTCAGGCGTCCCTGGGCATTGTTGTAATCTTCCTCCCGCTTGAGGTAGCTGTTGCGGCTGGCGAGCTGCTTTTCGTTTAATTTCCTGAGGGCATCACGCGATTCGGCAATCAGGGTGAGGTTTTTGCTTAAGGTTGCGCGTTCTGCCTGAAGGCGGGCAACGGTATCCTGCCGCTGGGCGGTCTGGCGTTCCAGAATTTCCGTTTCCGTTGTTTCCGACATTCTGACGCTGTTGAAGATGCGCATCTGTTCGGCTTTTTCTTGCGGGGTGGGGCGCAGCGCGCTGAAATCCGGCGTGGTACCATTGACGTAAGCACGCAGGCGTTCGGCCTGGAGCGAGAGGCTGTGCAGCTGCGCTTCGGTGCTGGCGGCATCCTCCGCCGCGCCTGCGCCGGTGAGCTCCAGCAGCACGTCGCCTTTTTTGACCAGCTGGCCGTCATGCACATGGATGGCCTTGACCATGCCACCATCAAGATGCTGAACGATGCGGGTGTTGCCGCTGGTGACCACGTCGCCATCGGCCTGCGTGACTTCCACCAGCCCGTGCGAAGCGGACCAGGCCACGAAGAGAAATATCCCAAGTGCCAGCATGGCAAGGGTGGTGCGCATACCATGGTTCGGCGGTTCGCCATCGTACCATAAGTATAGCGTCCAACTTTGCTCGGCAGGTATTTCCCGCTGCGGTATACGACCGATGCCTGCCAGTTTAGGGGCGAGCTTCGGCACATTCAGAAAGCGCTCCGGTTTTATGCGCATAGGGCGTCATCCATGGCTAGTATGTGGGCGGAGGTGTCAAAAACCGGCATGTGCTCCTGTCTGAGCAGAATCGTATAATCGGCCAATGCAACATCGCTGCCCCGGTGGGTGACGAACACCACGGTGCGGTGATTGCGGCTTTCCTTCAGGAACTCACGGAATTTTTCACCGGTCTGCCCATTTAGCAGGGCGGAAGGAAGCTCATCCATCAGGATGAGGCGCGATTGCGAAAGGTAGCAACGGGCCAGCGCGATGCGCCAGACCAGGCCGGAAGGGAGCTTGCTGCCGCCGAAGCCGGTTTCGGTCATCAGCCCTTGCGGCAGCGATTGAATATCTTGCCATGCTCCCGCCTGATCCAGCGCGTTGGAAATGGCGAGCTCGGTGGCTTCGGGATCCGTCAGGCGCATGTTATGAAGGATGCTGCCTTCGAAAATAGCGGGGTGCTGAGGCAAATAGCATAAGGAACGACGCAGGGTGATGGGATCAAACTGACGGATGTCGATGCCATCAACCCGTACGCTGCCATTGCTGGCGGGCAGCATGTCGGCCAGTTGCTTGAGCAGGGTGCTTTTGCCGGAGCCGTTGCCCCCCGTAATGGCCACGATGGAGCATGCCGGTATGGTGGCGTTCAATCCGGCATAGACATCTTCCACACGGCTGCTGTGCCGAGCGGAAAGGTTGCGGGCCGCGATATGGCCGCCAATCGCCCGGGCCAACGGCTGACGGGCGCCGGGAGCGCATTCCAATGGGGATGACAGAAGGCGGCCGAGCTCCTCCACCGCGCCGGAGAGGGTTTCCGCCTGGGGTATCATGGCCAGCAGGCCTTGAAGCGGCATCATCATGCGCCAGCTAAGTATCATGGAGGCAACCAGCGCGCCGGGCGTCAGACTCTCGTTGGCCACCATGCCTACGCCAAGCGACATCATCAGCACCATGGTCAGGCCGCCGGTCAGGCGTATGGTGCCTTCATGCCGGGCATTGAGCTTCAGCACGTTCATGGCATCGTGCGAGGCGCGACGGGAAACGGCATCGAAGCGCTGACGCCAGTTCTGCATCATGCCCGAGGACTGGATGAGTTCCTTTTTGCGCAGCGCCTCGGTGAGAAAGCGCTGACGTTCGGCATTGCTTTGCGCGGCCTGGCGAATGGCCTGATGAAGCGGCGCACGCGCGAGAAGGATGGAAACAATCCCCAGCAGCATGAAGCCGAGCGGGACAAAGGTGAGTGGACCCGCGATGACGGCCATCATGCCGATAATGGCCAGAAGGAATGGTGTATCCATGATGCTGAGGGCCAATGGTCCGCACAAGCCATCGCGCAGGGTATCCACCCCGCGCATGCGCGCGAGCTGTTGCGATGGGGGGATGTCCTCCGCCACGGTGGGGGGAAGATGCAACAGGTGTTCCATCATCCCCATGCTGGCATGGTTGCCAATGCAGCCTGCAAAGCCGGTAATAAGACGTGCACGGTTTGCACGAAACCAGCTTTCCAGAATCAGCATGCCAAGGCCGCCGATGGCCAGCCAAAGCCAGCTATCTCCGGAATGGGCGCCGAGCATCTGGTCATAGGCGATCATCACGAGCCAGGGCGTTGTCAGGGCCGTGAGGCTTATGACCAGGCTTAGAAGTGCGAGATGAAGGATTGTGCCACGATAGCGCGTGGCAATATCACGCAGCCACAAACGTGAATTGTCGCGTCCCGCGAGTTTGTAACCGGTGCGGCGCTGAAAGCAGTAGCCCTGGCCTTTTACTTCCGTTATCGGCAGCATGCGCTGGACCGCCGCCGAGGCATCGTAACACAGCCATTCATTGCCCATGCGTTCCAGCAGGATGACGGGGTATTTTCCTTTTCCTTTCAGAATGCACGGCATGGTGGCAATATCGGCCTGTCCAGGGCTGATATGGCAGCGTTGCGCGGCAAAGCCGAACTGGGACATGCTGGCGATGAGGGCTTCCATCTGCCCAAGCATCGGGCTTGCGCAAAGGCCATCGGCAATGCTCCGGCTGTTGCCCTGCCAGCCGCTTGCCGTCAGCAGCACGCCCAGCATGCGTTTCAGTTCATCCTGTCGGTCCAGACGGGGTTTTGGGGCAGTGCCCAGCGCGGCATGCCGCACGGCGGGAGATTTGATTTTTGCCTGTGCGCTCATGCTGCTTTTCCCCCGTCCATCACGATCAGGTTCGGTGTGTTGACGTAGCGTTCCAGCCGTCCGTCTTCCATGCGATAGACAGAATCCGCCAGACGGATAAGGTTCTTGTCGTCCGTTACCATGATGAGAGTGGCTTTCCCTTTCAACATGCCAAGAAGACGGAACGCGGCATTGTAACCGGCAGGATCAAGCGCCCTGTCCGCATGATCGAGCAGGATGGTTTTGGGTTTATGAACCAGGGCGCGCACCATGGCGATGCGTTGCTTCACGCCGGGAGGAACGACGTCTGCAATCTCACCCGTGAGCATGGTGTTATAGCCCTGCGGCAGACGGGCGGCGATGTGATCCAGCCCAAGAAGGGAGGCCAGTTCACGGGCATTGTTTTGTAATGACGGGTTAAATGCGCACATGTTCTCCATGATGCTTCCACGAAGGACGGAGCCTTCGCTGGATACATAGCCGACCAGTTTGGGAAGAGTCGTTTCTCCGCAATGCGCGGGTGAGATATTGTCTATCTGCACTTTGCCTTCGGAGGGAGCGAGAAGTCCGGCGAGAAGTTTCATGAAGGTGGTTTTGCCGCTGCTATGCCCGCCGACAATGGCGATGGATTCTCCCGGTTCCACATGCAAATCGAGCTGTTTCAAAATGGGCGTTTCGTTTTTCCCATATTGAAAGCCGACACCCTGGCATAAAACCTGCCCTTGCAGGCGTGACGGGTTTTCCATTTCCGCCTCAGGCTGAAGCGGACGCTCGTATCGTTCCGGCTTTAAGGTTTTTTGAAGCGCTTCACGCGCGTTGTTCGTTTCCTGTGCGTGAAGCCACCCGTTCACCGCGTGCTGCAGGGGTGGCATTACGCGGCCCGAAAGCATGACGCAGGCAATCAATGTGCCCGCACTGATGCTGCCATCCAGCACATGCGGCGTGCCCGCCAGCACCACCGCCAGCATGGTTGCCTGCGCGGCAAGGCCGTTGATGCTGGAAAGGCAGGCGATGGTGTAGCTTATTTTTTCCGCAATTCTGGAAGAAACCAGATGAAGCGTTTCGAGTCTTCTTTGGGTCAGCGCTTCCAGCGTCATGGCTTTGATGGCATGCCATTGCTGTAATATTTCCCAGAAAATATTGAGGCGCATGTTTTCCATGCTGTGCCGCTTGATCATCTGTTTTTTCAGGGTGACGCCAGCCAGCAGCGCGATGACGGCAAAGAGGAGGCCCAGAGTCGCGACGATTTCTCCCAAAGGCAATGCAAGCCAGCCGATGATGCCAATATAAAGAAGTGTGAAGCAGAGTTCCGCCCCGATGATCCAGGCTTCTCCACCGGCCTGCCGTTTGCAGCGTTGCAGGTGCTGGAACAGCTGAAGATCCTGACCGATAGGGCCTGTCGATGCTTCGGACTGTATCTGTGCTTTTGCCCGAAGAAGGTAATTGAACAACCTTTTCTCGGATTGATGCTCGTAGCTGGCGCCGGCGAGCGCCATCAATTTGGCCCGCAATTGCATCACGATGTTTTCCAGCAGTAAAGCCATGCAGGCGCAGAAGGCCAGCAACGGTAAGGTGCCGGGCTGATGAGGCAATAACAGGCGGTCGTACAGCTGCATGGCCATGATCGGCAACGCCAGGGATGCCAGGTGGCCGGCTATGGTGGCGAAGGCTAATTCAACTCCACCGGAAACCGGCATGGATGAATGGCGTAATATGCTGTGCTGGTTATATGTCATGGCTTATCCATACAACCTTGACGTTAACTCAAGGCTATTCAGCGGAGGAAAAGCACGCAAAAGTTGTTTCAAAACCATACGTTCGCAGGCGTAAAAAAGGCCACGCAAGGTGGCCTTTTTGTCATGTTTTCAATTATTTATCCGAACCAGTGATGCCCGCCGCCAAGGATGTTGCCCAATGAGGAGCCAACACCTGAAGCCAAATCATCCAGCCCGGTGCTGACATCCACCAGCTGATGCCCGCCAATATCCGCGCCAATATTGACATCAAGGCCGTTGCTGAGATCAACATCCAGGTTGAGGCCAACCGGTAGCCCGTGACCGGCATCGGGCTGGGTGTCGGGTGAATTCTGGCTGAGAAGATCAATCTGAACGGCATGGTCTCCGCCATTTTCACCGTTGCTGAGGATGTTGACATCGATCAGATCGTTGTTGCTGGCGGCGTTGTTTTCGCCGCCCAGTATATTCACGTCGATCAGGTCATTGTCGCTGCCGGAATGGTTGCTGTTGCCCAGGCCGATGTCGATAAGGTCGTTATCGCTGGCGGCGTTGTTGTCGCCACCCAGCAGATTAAGGTCTACCAGGTCGTTGTCGCTGGTGGCCTGGTTATCATTACCCAGGCCAATGTCGATCAGGTCATTATCGCTGGTACTGTGGTTGCTTCCAAAAAGATCGAGATCAACCACGTCATTGTCATTGGTTGCGTTGTTATCGCTACCCAAGCCGAGGTCGATAAGGTCGTTATCATTGGTGCTGTTGTTTGTGCCTCCCAGGCCGAGGTCCAGAAGGTCATTGTCGCTGACGGCATTATTATCACCGCCCAGCAGGTCCAGATCCACCAAGTCGTTATCGTTTACGGTATGGTTGTTGCCGCCGAGTAAATCCAGATCGACCAAATCATTATCGCTTACCGAGCTGTTGTTGCTTCCTAGAAGGTCCAGGTCGAGTATGTCGTTATCGCTGACGGTGTGGTTGTTACCCCCCAGCAGGTCGAGGTCGAGGATATCGTTGTCGCTGATGCTGTGATTGCTGCCGCCAAGAAGGTCCAGATCCAGGATGTCGTTGTCTATAATGCTGGTATGGCCGCCACTCAGGATATCGATATCCAGGATATTGTTGTTGATAATGCTGTGATTATCGCCCCCGAAAATATCGATATCGATCAGGTTATTGGTGATGTTGGTCGTGTTGCCGCCGCCAAGATCGATATTGACGATGCTGATGTTGTTCAGAATGTTGTTCAGGATGCTGGTGTTGTTCAACACATCGATATCGATGATGATGGGGCTGTGGCCGCCATCATGACCGCCACCATGATGTTCATCGCCGTAGTAATTGTTGGTGGTGGTCATGGTTGTATTGTTGGTTTGATAGATGATCTGGTTGTTGATGGTCGAGTCACCCACATTATTCACATAAATGACGTTGCCGTTGTTGTTGACGGTATGGGTGCTGTTATCGATGGTGTTGGTGGTTGTTGTGGTGGTGTTGTTCGTGGTGCTGGTATTGCTGGAATAGCTGCTCTGGCTGGAGCTGTTGCTGGTGGAGCTGGATGAGAAGCTGCCGCCATTGGTTGCGGTGGGCAGGGCGTTGCCGCTGGAGGCTGCCGCTGCTGTATTGAGGTTGCCCGTGGGCGAGGAATGGGCGAAGTTGACGTCTCCCGGGTTAAAATTATTCGCCGCGCCTGGCATGGGCTGAATAGCGTTGGACTGGGCGATGCCATATTCAGACCCGACGGCGCCGACGGACGCCATGTCGCCATCAAACGGCACATTATTGATATGACGCACTGTGCCGGTGCCGGTTTCTTCCATGCCGGCGGTGGGCGCGCCCATGTTCCACCATTCGCCGTGATGCCCGTAAATAAGGCCGATATTCATGTGGCCGGTGCCGCTCACATGTTCACCGGGTATCTGATCCACATCCAAATAATAAAGGGCGGATTTCATCTGCTGGGAAGGTAGCGCGGTTCCGGTGGGGAGGGCGCTGAAGCTGGATGCGTTCATCATAAAATCTCCACTAAAGGTAGTATTTATGTTTTCGCATGCAAAGGTGAAGCTTGGTTAAATTCTTCACTTTTCAGTGATTTATTTTGAAGCAGAACCAGATAATATTATTATATTTCAATTGGTATTAAAATGATTTATTCGGTTGTTTTTGTATTATAACACAAAAGGGGCGATTCAACCATAGGGGGATAATTTAGATGTCCGGACATGGAGGAATCAGCAGGGGGGAGACCGGGTTTCCGCCGTCAGGCGTGCTTTTGCTTGCTTTCGCGCGGATGGGATGCAAGTTAGCCCTGCGCAAAGGGATGAAATATGGTTAGCCGTTTATTGCTGAGTCTGGAAGAGGCATCGCTGACCTATGGCGGCAAACCGCTGTTTGACGGGGTGAGCCTTTATGTCAGCGAAGGTGACAAGATATGCCTGGTGGGACGCAACGGCGCCGGGAAAACAACTCTTATGCGGCTGTTGACAGGGGAGCTTGAGCTGGATGAGGGCACGCGCTTTTGCGTGCCGGGCCTGCGCATCGGCTATCTGGCACAGAAAGTCGATTTCAAACCTGAAGAAACCGTGCGCGAGCATGTGCTGGGCGGAATTCAGCATCAGGATGGCTGGCAGGATAAGGAACATCTGGCGGATATGGCGTTGAGCGCGCTGGGGGTGGAGGGCGGTTTGCCGATGGGCACCCTTTCCGGCGGGCAGTTGCGCCGCGCGGGGCTGGCTTCTGCCCTGATGGCCGAGCCGGACATTCTGCTGCTGGATGAGCCGACCAACCATCTGGACCTTCAGGCGATCGGCTGGCTGGAACAATGGGTGGCATCCTACAGGGGCGCGCTGATCTGCGTGAGCCATGACAGGGCATTCCTGAAAGCCATTTCGCAAAAGACGTTCTGGATCGATCGGGGGACGGTGCGTACTTCGCCATTCGGATATGCAAAGTTTGATGAGTGGGCAGAGCAGATGCTTGAGCAGGAAGCCCGCGAATTGCAAAACATGCAAAAGAAACTGGAAGCTGAAGTGGACTGGACACAGGGCGGGGTGACCGGGCGCCGCAAACGCAATGTGCGCCGCCTGGGGGAGCTACACCGGTTGCGCGAAAAACTGCGCGCCGACAAAGCATCCTACAATCAAACCATGCGCACCATTGAGCTGGACCCCATCGCGCCGGTGCTGGCTTCCAAGATCATCTGCGAATTCACCCATGTGAGCAAAAGCTTCGTGCAGGATGACCAGGAGACCGTCATCCTCAATGATTTCAACCTACGTGTGATGCGGGGCGACCGGATCGGTATTCTCGGCAATAACGGCTCGGGTAAATCCACGTTTTTGAAATTGCTTACCGGGGAAATGGCGCCCGACAAGGGATCGGTCAAGCGTGGAAAAACGGTGGAGATCTCCTATTTCGATCAGAACCGCACCACGCTTAACCCACAAAAAACCCTGTGGCAGACGCTTTGCCCCGATGGAGGGGAATATGTCACGCTCGGCCAGGGGGCGGACGCGCGGACGCGCCATGTGTGCGGGTATCTCAAGGATTTCCTGTTCGACCCGAAGCTTGCGCGTGACAAGGTGAGCACGCTTTCCGGCGGGCAGCAGAACCGTTTGCTGCTGGCAAAGATGCTGGCCAATCCGGGTAATGTTCTCATCCTGGATGAGCCGACCAATGACCTGGACATGGATACGCTTGACATGCTGCAGGAGATCCTTTCCGATTATCAGGGCACATTGCTGATCGTCAGTCATGACCGGGATTTTCTGGACCGGACCGTGGCCAAGGTGCTGGCCTTTGAAGGCGACGGCAAGGTGGAAGGCGTGATAGGCGGTTACAGCGATTATCTGGCCTTTAAGCAGGGGAAGCCCGTCACCCAGCAGGAAAAGCCGGTTGTGCAAACGGAGGCTCCAGTCAGGGCGGCCTCGCGCAGTTCCGTTATCATGTCCTATAAACTGAAGCATGAGTTTGAAACGCTGCCCGCGAAAATGGACGCGCTGGGCAAGGAGCTGGAAAGCCTGAAAACCAAACTGGCCGATGGTGAATTTTACCAACGTGACCCAAAAGGGTTCGATACCGCCACCCGCCGTTATGCTGAGGCGCAGGCCGAACTGGACCGTGCCGAAATACGCTGGCTTGAGCTGGATGAAATCGCATCCGCAACCAATTAACGTGTTTTATTGCCACTAGCCCGTTGCATTCGCAGGGGATTTTTGCGTATCTTCGCAGCTGCACAAAAACCGGAGTGAGTCCTTATGACAGCGCGCATCCCCCGAATCGTGATCGTTGGCGCGGGGTTTGCAGGCATGTTCTGCGCCAGGGGGCTGGTCGGGGCGGATGCGCATATCACGCTTATTGATAAACAAAACCACCATCTCTTTCAGCCGCTGCTCTATCAGGTGGCGACGGGGTTTCTCGGCATCAATGATGTGGCGCTGCCCATCCGCAGCCTGTTTCGCGGCAAGGATAATGTGCATGTGGTGATGGAGGAAGTGAACGGGATCGATACGCGCCAGCAGGTTGTGAGGACAGAGGGGCATGAATATCCTTACGATTACCTGGTGCTTGGCACGGGGGCCCGGTATCATTTCTTTGGGCATGACGAGTGGGCGCCGCATGTGATGGTGCTGAAGACGCTGGCCGATGCCATCTTTTTGCGGCACCAGATTCTGACGGCTTTTGAGAAGGCGGAGATTGAGAAAGACGAACAGAAGCGCCGCGCCCTGCTTACCTTTGTGGTGATTGGCGGTGGGCCGACCGGGGTGGAAATGGCCGGTGCCATCGCCGATGTGGTGAACCATGCGCTCGAACGGGAGTTCCGCCATATACGGCCGCGCGATATCCGCATCCTGCTGCTGGAGGCGGGGCAAAGAATGCTGGGAGCGATGCCTGAAAAACTCTCCCATTACGCCGATCACATTCTGAAGGACAAGGGGGTGGAGGTGCATTGCGGCACGGCGGTACGCAACATTGCCGCGGGCCGTGTGGAAACCGCGACGGAAACCGTGGAAAGCGCCACGATTCTATGGGCGGCGGGGGTGCGTGCCGCGCCTGTTGCCAGCTGGCTGGGGATTGAAGCGGACCGGCGAGGCGCCATTCCCGTGCGGGGGGATTTGTCCATCGAGGCATTGCCTAATGTGTATGTGGCCGGTGATGCCGCCACCTGCATGCAGGACGGTCAGCCTTTGCCGGCGCTGGCATCGGTGGCCAAACAGCAGGGGAAATACCTGGCCTATACATTGCGCAGGCGTGTGCAGGGGCAGTCTCCCGGAGTGCCGTTCCATTATACGGATCTGGGAACGATGGCCACCATCGGGCGCAATGCCGCGGTGGCGGATTTCAAAGGCATTACGTTCCGTGGCTGGCTGGCATGGATGCTGTGGGGCGTGGTGCATATTTATTTTCTTACCGGCTTTCGCAACCGCGCCACGGTTTTCCTGACTTGGGTGTGGACCTACCTGACCTTTGGCATCGGCGCGCGGATCATTTTGAAATCCGGCTTTGCGGAGAAGGCGAGGGGAAATTAATCGTCATTTAATTTCCTTGACCCAACCGCTGCGGCCGGTTATAATTAATCATGATTTAATTTTGGAGGCTTTATGTCCGCCGGGCAGTTTCACCTGTTGAAAACAAAACGGTTCCTGCCGCTTTTTCTTGTTCAGTTTCTTGGTGCCTTTAACGACAACGTATTCAAGAATGCTATGGTGATTCTGGTGACTTATGTCACTGCCAGCAAGGCCGGGCTTGACCCGCAGCTGCTGGTGACCATGGCGGCGGGTGTTTTCATTCTGCCGTTTTTCCTGTTTTCCGCCACGGCCGGGCAATTGGCCGATAAATACGAAAAGTCACGCCTCGTCCGTTATATCAAGCTGGCCGAAGTGCTGCTGATGCTGGTAGCGGCTGGTAGCTTTTATCTAGAGAAT
>WGMV01000044.1 GCA_016124905.1 bacterium | reverse complement strand
CCCGATCCCATCTCGAACTCGGAAGTGAAAACCTCCTGCGCCTATGATACTGCCGCTTAAGCGGCGGGAAAGTCGGTCGCCGCCAGTTCAAAACACAGTGAACACACATAAGCCCCCTAACAGAAATGTCAGGGGGCTTTTGTTTTGTAACAAAACCCGTGTAAGCCGTTGCATTGCATCAAACTTGAGCATTGCCGCATGCCTTCGCAATACGATATCCTGATGGACCCAAATGTCGCAGAATTTGCCCACCATGTATGGCAGGCTACGGCGCATGCGACCATTCCTTACCTTATCCGGCGCACGGTGATGATGGAGGACATGAGCGCCGAGGAATATTTACGACTGGCGGCGCTAACCGCCTGTAAAACCATGGTTGATCACTGGACGGATGAACCCGGCTGCATGTCTTACCTGATTGATCTGGTAGTAGAACAGGGAACCCAGTCAAGAGACCGCATCATGGCGTTAACCAGCGAGACCCAGCCGAAGAATCGCGGAAATTTATATCACAATCAGCAGGTTGCCTGCCAGTACATAGAAATTCTTTCCTCCGTAGGCGAGGAAGTGAAGCGCAGCCCGGAACTGCTTAAGGAGGTAAAAGCGCTTACAAAGGCAGAGCTGGACTTCCATGCATCTGGCGTTCATCTTCCTCGTTGAATTAATTAATTAATAAATAAACTGGGCTAGGCTGCAAACTATAAAGACGCGGTAGCCATGTTTTGGAACAATAAGCCCAATCCTTCGGTAAGTACGGCATCCATAAGCTTGATGGAGCATTTCTCAGGGCTTATCCGCCACCCCGTTTCCGCGAGCCTTTTGCATCATCTGCATGATTCAAAAGCCTCCATATTTGCAAAAACTCCGCATGGAACCATCGTTTTTACTCCGGAGGAACTCCTCCGCACGCCTGCTGAAGCCATGCAGGATGTCGTCTTTTTGTGCAAATTCGCTTCTTATGCCTATGCAGCCCACGGGCAGGCCGTACCACAGAACATGTCAATGGATGGGCTGAGGCAGCTATTTGGCGAGCAGCAGCCTGTGTTTGCAGAGCTATACAATCAGGCCGAGTGGCGCATGCAGGCTTATCCTGGTGGAATGGACGGATATATTCGCTCCAAATGCGAGGCAATCGACCATCTCGGTCTGGAATACCCGCTGGGGCTTGCATACAGCGTTTCGCAGGGCATCCCCATTTACATGGGCCACGGCAGCACCATTGCGGATAGCTATAATCCACAAAATTTTAGCGAGGTAACCCCACAGGAAGCTGCCTGTCTGGGTAGCAGCCTCGGCCTTTGTTCTCCAAGACCACGGGCTGTGTTCTTACCCCATAGCAGCACCATGCGGCATAGTGACCCGTTAAACCACACCATTGTTGAGGAACTCGCCCACAATATGGACATGCCAATGACGGGCTACGGTTTCATTTTTTCTTCCAAACCGCAATACCATGCCGCCTTGCAGGACGATAAGAAACACGTGTTGGATCTGCGTAGGGCGCTGGAATACCTGCGCGATGATCCCCGGCTCCCGATCAAGGATATTCCCGTGGATTTCACCACGCGCGCCACATTGGAAAAAATCGCGAAATACCACAAATGCAACCCGATGAGCCAGGCGCGGGTGTGTGAAATACTCGAGCGGGTCGAATTCGTGCTGCACATGATCGAGCCAACACATCCCGCCTACAACAGCGGCGTCTATAAACCGGACCTGCATTCGCGCAACACTGCCGACCGGCTGATGGCGATGCTGCCGGGTAGCGAGAACCGTCAGATGGAATCGATGCTGCGGCATGCGGAAGCATTCGCCAAAAGCATCTCCTACATCCATGGGGACGCGCAGACCGAACCCGGCCATGCCTGCCGGGTGGAATTTATTTTGCCGAAAACCTGCCAGTTTCTTTTGCAGCAGGTGCAGCCTGAAATAGTACGTACCGTGCAAACGGGGCTGGATTATAAGAATATCCAAGTGGATCCGGAAATAGTGGACCAGCACTTCAATTTCGAAATACGGCCCAAAGCACTGGCGCATGCAATGGAAGCGCAGACCAATCCTTCCGTTACAGGAATAGGCGGCTGGGGTACCCCCGTTTTCCAATAATTGCACCGCCGTCGCATGGGATTTACGCTGTGCAGACATGCATGCCTGGTGTATTCCTTGGGCATGTCAGACTACCCAGCCACCCGCCCGGAACCGGCCCATAATGCCCCCGTATTCACCGTCTCTGAAATTTCAGGCGCGGTAAAGCGCGTCATTGAGGATGGCTTTGGCTATGTGCGCGTACGCGGCGAGATTTCTGGCCTCAAGAAACACAGTTCAGGCCACGTCTATTTCAGTCTGAAGGATCAGGATTCCGTCCTCTCCTCCGTCTGCTGGCGCGGCATCGCCGACAAACTTCCGTTTGACCCGGCCGACGGGCTGGACGTCATCTGCTCCGGCCGCATGACGACCTTTGGCGGCCAGTCCAAATACCAGCTGGTGGTCACCGGCATGGTGCCGGCCGGGGTGGGCGGCATCATGGCCATGCTGGAAGCCCGCAAACAAAAACTGCTGGCCGAGGGCCTGTTCGACCCCGCACGTAAACAGCCCATTCCCTTCGCGCCCCGCGTCATTGGCGTGGTCACATCGCCTACTGGTGCCGTTATTCGTGACATCCTTCACCGGTTGCGCGAGCGTTTCCCCGTGCATGTCATCGTCTGGCCCGTAGCGGTTCAGGGGGAGGCCGCCGCCGAGCAGATTGCCGCCGCCATCCACGGTTTCAACCAGCTTCCCTCTGCCTTTGCGGACCAGGATGCCAGCTACCACGCCTACAACCAGATGCTCGCGCCGGAGCCCCTGGTGCTTCGCTCCGGCGCGCGCATCCCACGGCCGGATGTGCTGATTGTCGCGCGCGGCGGCGGCTCGGTGGAGGATCTGCTCTGCTTCAGCGAAGAAACGGTGGTCCGCGCCGCCGCGCATTCCACCATCCCGATCATTTCCGCCATCGGTCATGAGACCGACACCACGCTGATGGATTTCGTCGCCGACCGCCGTGCCCCCACGCCCACCGCCGCCGCCGAAATGGCCGTGCCTGTGCGGCAGGAGCTGATGGCTGGCCTGGCCGAGGCCGAGATGCGCATGGCCCGCACCATGCTCAAGCGCATCGAGGAACATGCCCGCTTCATTCAGGCCACCGGCAAGGGCCTACCTAATCCCGTCCGTCTGCTGGAATCCGGCACGCTCAGGCTGGATAACTGGGGCGAACGCCTGCATCAGGGGCTTCCCGCCATTTTGATGACCAAATCGCGCATGCTGCGCCCCACCGCCATTCGCTTCCGCCCGCCGCTGGAGCTGCTCCAGCAGGCCGAAAAACATGTGCGTCCCTGGGACGAGCGCCTGCGCCATGTCCTGCCGCAACTGCTGAAATTCCGCGAAAGCCAGCTGCACCAGGTGGCGGGCCGCCTGAACGCCGGCGGCACCCTGCGCGAGCTCGGCCATGTGCAGGTCGCCGTGGACAAAGCCTGGCAGCGCGTGGGCTATGCTTTCGTCCAGCGCCTCAATAATCTGCAGACACGCCTGCACAGCGACACGCGCCTGCTGGAAAGCTACCACTACAAGCGCGTGCTGAAGCGCGGCTTCGCCCTCATCCGCGATGAGCAGGGCGAGCCGGTCTATTCAGCGGAAGCCTTGAAGGCCGGGCAGGGCATCACCATTGAGCTGCAGGATGGAAGCCGCCGCGCCACCGTGGAAGGCGGTAAGGCAACCGCCGCGCCATCACCGGTGAAGAAGCCGGAAAGCAAACCCATGCCCGCCAATGTGCCCAATAAGCAAACCAGTTTATTTTAACCAGCAACGAGCAGCGCGAGCCGGCAAGGGCTAAATTAATCGACTCTTAAAACCCGGCGCGGTACACATGGTGCCAATACAGGAGTGTTACCATGCCCAAAGCCATACGCATCCATAAACCCGGCGGTCCCGAGGTCATGCAATGGGAGGAGGTTCCCGCGCTGGAACCCAAAGAGGGCGAGGTACTCATCAAGCACGCGGCCATCGGCGTCAATTTCATCGATATCTATTACCGCAACGGCACCTACAAGGCGCCGGAAATGCCCTTCACCCCGGGCGTGGAAGCTGTCGGCGTGGTCATCCGCCTTGGCAAGGGCGTCAAAAACGCCAAAGTGGGCGATCGCGTGGCCTATTGCATGGGCCCGCTCGGCGCCTATTCCGAATACCGCTGTATCCCTGAGAAATTTCTGGTGCGAATCCCGGGCGGCCTCGCCAACGAGCAGGTCGCGGCCACCTTCCTCAAGGGCATGACGGCGCATTTCCTGCTTCGCCGCACCTATATCGTCAACGACCAGACCACCATGCTGGTGCATGCCGCCGCCGGTGGTGTGGGCAACCTGCTGGTGCAGTGGGGCCGTTACCTTGGCGCCAAGGTCATCGGCACCGTGGGCAGCGACGATAAAAAGAAGATGGTGGAAGATCTCGGCGCAGCCCTGGTCATCAATTACAAAACCGAGGATGTCCTTCAGAAGATCAAGGACTTCACCGGCGGCAAGGGCGTCAACGTCGTCTATGACGGCATCGGCAAAACCACCTTCGAGACCTCGCTGAACAGCCTTGGCCGTTTCGGCATGTTCGTCAGCTACGGCCAGGCCTCAGGCCCGGTGCCACCCGTTGATTTGGGGCTGCTGCGCGATAAAGGCTCACTCTTCATGACGCGGCCGACCCTGTTCGATTACAAGGCCGATGCCGATGAATATGCCTTCTCGGCGGTCGAATTGTTCGACATGATCCTGGCGCGTTTTTTAAGGCTGCACGTGCACCACAGTTACAAGCTCGAAGACGCCGCCCAGGCCCTGATGGAGCTTGAGCAGGGCAAAACCAAAGGCTCGGTGGTATTGGTTACGGGGTAGTTTTGGCGGCATCCGTACCTTTGGCCGCGGCTTTCTCTGCCTCGCCACTGGCCGTAAGCGCGCCGTCCATAACCTTGAGGTTGGTTTCTTCGGAGAGCTTCCGCAAGGTTTCCGTCACCTGCTTTTCGGACTTCACCTTGTCCTTGCTCAAATTGCCAAAGACTTTGTCCATATTCTCGGCAAGCTCGTCCGCTTCAATAGCGCCCACCTTCAGGTTATAATCCGAGAATTTGCCGATACGGTCGCGGCTTTCCTTCTGCGCCGTGCCGAATGCGGCCAGGCCCGCGCCGCCGACCAGCAGCACCGGCAGCAGCCCGCCGCCCGAAAGCACCGTACCGGCCAGTACCGCGGCACCCCCAGCAAGCGTGGCGCCGTCGCGTATGCCGCGAATCAGCACTTCCTTGTGCGTCACCTTATGCGCATCCGGGTTGCGGAGCGTATCGGAGAAATGGTTCATCGCCAGTGGCACCGCCGTCACGGGGACGGAAAGCAGCCCGGCCGGGTTCAACGTGGCGGCGCCCGTCAGCACCTTGGGTATATTGCCGACGATCTGCACCACATTGGTCAGCACGGGCACGGAGGTGGCCACATCGGTCTTGATCTGGTCGCGCGCCTTGCGTCCCGGCAGCTTGGGCCGTGAGAACTCCACATCCCGCGCATGCACGCCCGTGGCGGGGTCGCCGAACTGGTTGATGAGATGGATGATGCCCTGATAGGCGTTATAGGATTTGGCGATATTGTCGCGGATTTCGTTTTCCGCCGAGGTGATCTGCTCTCCCAGTTTCTTGAGCGCGGATTCCTGCGCGGCGATTTTATTGCCCACGCTATTGGGGTTCGTATCCTTGCCGGTGCTGTCTTTCACACCAAGCTCTTTTTCTTTACGCTCAATGAATTCATTGCAGGAGCTGATAATGGCTTGAAGCGTGCCGGTTCGTTCATTCCGGCCTTTTTCACCGATCACGCCCTTGTTATCGGCAATGCTGTCCTGCAGCGCTTGGATTTCATGGTCGATCCGCGTCCGGCCGTCCGCATCGTCCGGCAGCAGGGATGCTTTGTCATTCTCCAGCTTTTCGATCGTGATCTGCGCATTGCGGATATCGTCATTACGGCGATTCAGGTCCTGTTCAGCGGAATAAAGGGCTTCCCGGCGTGCCGCGATTTCTTTTTCAATCTCGCTTTTCTTGCCTTCCCATTCCTTCTTGACGCCTTCGGCCTTATTTCTGTCATTGAGCAGGTTGCGGTAGTTTTTCTCCAGGCCGCTCTGCTCTTGATACTGGCCAAAATCACCGCCCGGCTTCGTCACTTTGCCATAGGTGTCTTTTTCTTCTTTCTGCATGAAAGCGGTGATGGAAGAGGCCACATCGCTGTAATGTTCCTTCAGCACCTCCAGGTCACGGATGCGGTTGGTATTGGGGTGGGATTCCACTTTTGCAGCGGCTGCCCGATAACGCGCATCCACATCCAGGTAGGTTTTGGTTCGTTCGTCCAGCCTATCGCCGATTTTTTCCTGCTCGTCATTCACCACGCCGTAGGATTCGGCATAAGGTTCCAGCGCACTGCGCTGGGCAGCCGACAGGAATGGAATGCTGACAGGGGTTGCTGCGGCACTCTTTGTTAAAACCTCAATGCCGGTAACCGTCGTCGTACTAGGGATCCAGCGTTCCTCCGTCGTCGTTTTACCAATGCCGAAACGAGGCTTTTTGACGATCACATCCAGCTCAAAAGCATCATCCAGCATGCCGATAGGGGCCACGGTTTTGCCTGCTTCCGCCAGGGCGGCCTTAAGTTCGGCATCGTCATAAGGATAGGAGGCATTTGTCTCCAGGTGCTTTTGAAATACCTTAAATGCCTTCTGCAGTTCGGTTTCGCGCAGCGGCTTGGCCTGAATTTCCCCCCAGGCTTTCATCTGCAGATAATAAAGCTTCAGCTGCAATGGTTGATTGGCATTGTTCAATGCTTCGATTTCACCGCCGGTTTTGGAAGGGGGGCTCCCTTTGGGTGCGGTTGCTTTGCCTTCAAAGCGTTCCACTTCTTTCGCCAGCCCGTCGCGTTCATACAACAGGGCGGCATATTCCTCGTTCTGCTTGAGAGAGAGAATCTCCGCATTGATCTCGGATTTGCGGCCTTCGCAGGTAGCCTTGATGGTGCGCAGCACCCGTTCGGCATTGCCCTTGTCCTTCAGCCATTCAAGGTTAGGGCCTCTGACTTCTTCCTGCAGCGGTGGAAGCCCCTGACGCTTGCGGATGGCATCCGTAAGGTTAGCGCGCGGCTGCTTCAGCGTCACCTTTTCCAGCACATCCATAACAGTGCTTTTCAACTGGTCCAGTTGATAGCGGATATATTCCGGCTGGGTATCGATGCTGTTGATCTGCTGTTCTTCCGGCAACACCCCATGGGTGCAGGCGTAATTGATGGCGGTGATGATGCGCTTGCCGGAATCGAGGTGCTTAAGGCTTGCCATGTGCTGCTCGTATAATGGTAAAATTTTGAGCAGTATATTAATCAATTATTTAATAAAAGTTAAGGGCAAGCTAGACGCCAGCACCCAGGGCGGCGCCGCAATCCTGCAGATATTGCTGTGCCTTATCGGCAAAGCTATGGCAAAGGGTCTGGTCAAATGCCTTAGTTTCGCAGGTAAATTTTACTACCAGGCGATCACCGCCATCTACGGCTTCTCCAGGTTCCGCTGTAACAGAGATTTTGATCCTGTCCGAAGAGCCCATGGCCGTCGCTGCCGTGGCTGCAAGGTTTGAGATGTTGATAATCGCTTTATCCCGAACATTTTCCAGGTCTATTTCGGGGGAAGCCTGTACATAAAACTGCACCACGGCTTCGTGCTCGCTGCCAATAACAAGCTTATTGGTAATAACAACACTCATAATTGCCTCACATATGAATGATGGGATAATCCCATGTCCATGTTAAACTTTTACGAAACACGCCCAGGTTGTTTTACGCCAGCCCCGCCGCCTTGCGCACGGCCTTGATTCCTTCCTCAAACAGCCCGGCATCCTTGCATTGCAGCATCACGCGCACCAGCGGCTCCGTGCCGGAGGGGCGCATCACCACCATGCCGCGCTCGCCAAACAGCTGGCTGACATCTTCCACTTTGTTTTCCAAGGCTTTTTTGCCTTTTTCGTCCAAATCCCGGGTGGGGATGTTAATCAGCGTCTGCGGCACGGGGATAAAGGGCCTAAGCGCCCCAGTTTGAGCTTGGAGCTGGCTTTCCGCCTGCTGATACCGCACCATGGCCAGCACCTGAAGCGCCGCCAGCAGCCCATCCCCCGTCGTGGTATGGTCGGAAAGGATGATATGCCCCGACGGTTCCCCGCCGATATTGCAGCCGGATTCCCGCATTTTCTGCATCACATAGCGGTCGCCCACCGCCGTACGATGCAGCGCCAGCCCCAGCTGTTTGATGTAATCCTCAAAGCCCAGGTTCGCCATAACGGTGGAAACCACGCCCCCGCCTTTCAGTTGCCCTCGCTTATGCATCATGCTGGTGACCATCGCGAGCAACTGGTCGCCATCCACCAATTCGCCTTCCTCATCGCACATGATGAGCCGGTCGGCATCGCCATCCAGCGCGATGCCAAGGTCGGCCCCATGCTCACGCACGGCGGCCTGCAGCGGGGCAGGGTGAGTTGAGCCGCAATCCTTATTGATGTTGGTGCCGTCAGGCTTCACTCCGATGGAAATCACTTCCGCCCCCAGTTCCCACAGCACCACCGGCGCCACGCGGTAGGCCGCGCCATTGGCACAATCCAGCACCACTTTCATGCCGTCCAGGCGCATATCCTTCGGGAAGGTCGCCTTCACATATTCGATATAGCGCCCCGGCGCATCTTCCAGGCGCTTCGCGCGGCCAAGCCGGTCGCCCACCACGCGGTAATCATCCAGGTCGCCCGCCATCAGCGCCTCGATCTGCATCTCATCCTCGTCGCTGAGCTTGTAGCCGTCCGGGCCAAACAGCTTGATGCCGTTATCGTCATAAGGATTATGCGAAGCCGAGATCATCACCCCCAAATCCGCGCGGAGGGATTTCACCAGCATGGCCACCGCCGGCGTCGGCATTGGCCCCACCAGGATCACATCCATTCCCACTGCGACAAACCCCGCCGTCAGCGCTGGTTCAATCAGGTACCCCGAAAGGCGCGTATCCTTGGCAATCACCACGCGGTGCCGGTGGTTGCCCCGGCGGAAAAACGCCCCCGCCGCCATGCCGACCTTGAGGGCGATTTCCGCCGTCACGGGCGATTGGTTGGCCTTGCCGCGAATCCCGTCCGTGCCGAAATAATGACGCTTGGGCGCTTTGATCACGGCCTATTCACCTTCGCCAGAACTTGGGCGGTTGCGCGGCTTGGGGCGCGTCAGGCGCTTGGGTTTGCCGTCGGCGCTTTCCTGTGCGGCGGGTTCTTCCTGCTTGGCGGTGGTTTTTTCCTCGCCCGCGGTGCGCTTGGCGAAGCTGGAACGGCGCACGGCATTTTCCTGCCGCACCACATCCAGACGAATCACCGGCTTGCCCGCAATCAGGTCCTTGATCTCATCGCCTGAAAGCGTCTCATATTCCAGCAGTCCATGCGCCAGGGTGTGAAGCTGGTCCAGATGTTTCTTCAGAATCGCGCGCGCGCGATCATAGCCGGCTTCCACGATGCGCTTAACTTCCGCATCGATGATATTGGCCGTCTCTTCCGAGCCCGTCTGGTTGCGCCCCATGCTGTAGCCGAGGAAGACTTCCTGCTGCTCGCTGCCATGGAACAGAGGGCCGATCTTGTCGCTCATCCCCCATTCGGAAACCATCGCCCGCGCCATGCGCGTGGCGAATTTGATATCCGACGAAGCACCGGATGTGACCTTGTCATCGCCGAAGATAAGTTCTTCCGCCACGCGGCCACCCATGGCAACGGCGATATCCGCCTCAAGTTTTTCCTTGGTCACGGAAAGCTGGTCGCGCTCCGGCAGGCGCATCACCATGCCAAGCGCCCGCCCGCGCGGAATGATGGTGGCCTTGTGAATCGGGTCGGATGCCGGGCTGTGCAGCGCCACAATGGCATGCCCGCCTTCATGATAGGCCGTGAGTTTCTTCTCTTCCTCGCTCATAACCATGGATTTGCGCTCCACGCCCATCATCACCTTGTCTTTGGCGGCTTCCAGGTCGCGCAGCGTCACCACTTTCTGGTTCTTGCGTGCGGCCAGCAGTGCCGCCTCGTTCACAAGGTTTGCCAGGTCCGCACCGGAAAAACCGGGCGTGCCGCGCGCGATGATGCGCGCATCCACATCCGGCGAGCAGGGCACCTTTTTCAAATGCACGCTGAGGATTTTCTCGCGACCCTCGATATCAGGATTGCCCACCACGATCTGACGGTCGAAACGGCCAGGGCGCAGCAGCGCGGGGTCGAGCACGTCTGGGCGGTTGGTCGCCGCCAGGATGATAACGCCCTCGTTGGATTCGAACCCGTCCATCTCCACCAGCAACTGGTTGAGCGTCTGCTCGCGCTCGTCATTACCGCCGCCCAGACCCGCGCCGCGATGGCGGCCGACGGCGTCGATCTCGTCAATGAACACGATACAGGGGGCATTCTTTTTGCCCTGCTCGAACATGTCGCGCACGCGGCTGGCACCCACGCCAACGAACATCTCCACGAAGTCCGAACCCGAGATGGTGAAAAACGGCACGCCCGCCTCACCGGCGATGGAACGCGCCAGCAGCGTCTTACCCGTACCCGGAGGGCCTACCAGCAGACAGCCTTTAGGGATTTTGCCACCGAGCTTCTGGAATTTCTGCGGGTCGCGCAGAAAATCGACGATCTCCGACAGCTCTTCCTTGGCTTCATCCACCCCGGCTACGTCGTCAAACGTTACCTTGCCGGTTTTTTCCGTCAGCAGTTTCGCGCGCGATTTTCCAAAACCCATCGCGCCGCCCTTGCCGCCGGAATTCATCTGGCGCATCACGAAGATCCACGCGCCGATCAGCAGCACGATCGGCAGCCAGGAAAGAAACACGCTCCAGAAGGAAGGCGCCGGTTTCTCCACCGGGCGGCCGGTAAAGCTCACATTCTTGGCGCGCAGCTTATCCACCAGTCCGGGATAATCCGTGGAATAGGTCACGAAATTGCCGCCATTATGCAGCTTGCCGACGATCTGGTTGCCCTGAATGGCCACATCCGCCACCTCACCCTGGTCCAACCGGTTTAAAAACTCGGAAAAGCGCATCTGGCTGCCCATGGGCGGCGTCTGGCTTTCCTGCAGCATGTTGAAGATGCCGACCATGATCAGCACCACGGCCATCCAGATAATGAAATTACGACCCAGCGGGCTCATACGACGCGGACTCCATCAGAGTATGGTGGCTAACAAACGGCCCGTTGCAAAGTGGCTGCGCCGCATAGGGGCGAAGCACCGGCAGGAGCGCGAACTCAGACGTTATGCCATGAGTGGAAATATGGGGCAGCAATTGCCTTCCTTCAAGGTCAATCACGCAGGGAAGGGAGGCCAGCACCGCGTTTCCATAAGCTCTCCATGGGTGCCGTTGCCAGTCCTTTGATTCGCGTGCATGTTTAATCGCCTCCGTCGTGGCGGGGCCGATCTGCCAGTGGCGATGTTCCGGGGTAACGGGTCGCGCCTCCACACGTCCATCCCACACCACGCCTTCGCCGATGGCAACGGCCCCCTGCTGGCGCGATGCCTCGCGCAGAAACAGCCAGGTCCCCGCCGACTCGTGCCAGGTGGCCTGCATGCCATGCAGGGTAGAGCTTTCCTGCTGCCGCATCCGCGCGTGCAGCCGCGCGGCATCCTCATAACGCGGCGGCGTGTCCTGTCCGCCGATGACCATGGCCAGCCGCATAAGCAGCTGAACCGCAACGGAACGGTTCAGCCCCTCCCATGCGGGCATATGCAGTGTGGCGAATCCGCCCGGATGATAACGTATGGAGTGCACCGCCGCTTGTGCCCGATGCTGTTCCAGAATCTCCCGCGCATCGCCAAGGCTTTCAATGGTGGCGGCTAGACGTGCGGCGGTAAAACCCTGTTCCGCAAGCCAGGGCTGAAGCTTGCGCAGCTTGGAGCGGTTATACCGGTCTGATTGGTTGGAAGGGTCCTCGATCCAGCCTTGCCCCTGTTCCTGCAGCCATGCCTGCAGCGCGTTTTTTTCCATGCCGAGCAGGGGCCTGACCACCCGCGCATGTTTCAGATAATGAACGGCCGGCATGCAGGCCAGCCCCAGGGCGCCGCTGCCACGCGCAAGCCGCAGCCAGAAGCTTTCGGTCTGGTCGTCCCGCTGATGCCCGGTCAAGAGATGCGGGATGTTGTGCTCCCGGCAGAATGCTTCCATCAGGCGGTAACGCGCCTCGCGCGCGGCTTCCTGAATATTGCTTGCGGGTTTGTCGCCTTGCCAGGCCAGCACATGATGCGGGATACCCCGCGCCTCCATCCAGCCATGAATCTGCCTGGCCTCATCGGCGGATTCGATTCGCAACCCATGGTCCACGGTAAGGGCGATGACATGCCCGCCCCGCTCCTGTGTCCAGGCATGCGCGAGCAACGCCAGCGCCGTGCTGTCCGGCCCGCCGGAAACCGCCACGGCAATACGGGGAGGGGATTCAAACCCGCCGATGGCCCTCAAGCTTGCGTCGAAACGCGCCTGCATCATCTACTGACAGGAAAGCCGCAGCTTCTCCTGGTCCAGCTTCTGCCGCACGGCGCCGGTCAGGTTCGGGAAGCGCTTGCCGAGCTGGTTGTAAACCACGCAGGCTTCGGTCGTTTTATTGAGTGCCGACAGAGACAGGCCCAGCTTCAGCAGGTTGTCGGATGCCTTTTGCCCTTCGGGCGAAGCCTCATAGCCCTTGCGGAAATTATCCATGGCTTTCGGATAATCCTTTTCCACATAAAAGGTTTCCCCCAGCCAGTAATAGGCATTCCCGATCAAGGGATCGTTCGGGTATTTCTGCGTGAAGCCCTGCAGCATGGTGCGGGCTTCCTGGAAGCGTGCCTGGTTCAGCAGCTGGAATGCCTGGTGATATTCCGTTTGCGCCGCCGTGCTTGGTGTGGCGGCAACCGCTGGCGTGGCGGGGGCGGGCGCACCTGCCGCAGCAGCAGCGGCTGCAGCTGCATTATTGGCCGGAGCGGTGGCAGGCGTCGCAGCCGGAGCAGGGGCGGCGGTGGGGGCGGCGGCAGGCGCCGGAGCCGGAGTAGGGGCGACTACCGCCGGGCGCGCGCCATTCATCTGCTGCTGTTCCAGTTGCAGCAATTTATCCTCAAGCCGCTGGATGCGCGCAGGCAATTGCTGGTTCGCCTGGCTTTGAGAGAATTGCAGTTCCTCAATCTTGCCGTTCAACCGGCGCATCTGTTCCTCAATCTCGGCCAGGCGGGTTTCATAATTGCCGCTGGCAGCCGCCACATTGCCTGCGGGCGGGCGGGCGCCCCCTTTGTAGACTTGTTGCTGCATCACCTGCATGTCGCGCTCAAGCCGTTCCAGCTTGGCGGCCTGTTCGCTGTTCCAGTTCTGCGCGAACGCAGGCGCGGTGAAGGCGGTGGAAGCAAGCAGCAGCACAGACAGGATGCGTTTCATGAAAACCCCGGCAAATGAAAGTCAGGCCAAGCCTATAGCATAACCCCACATCAAAAAACCAGTTACCTCTTAGTAAGATTGGAGCACAGCGAACCAACCAAAAGCGGAGCGCAGCGACTGGCCCTTCCATGCGGAGCATGGCAGTCATATTGAGGGCCCGCGCCTTATTGGCGCGTATGCGAGCAGCGCGAGCCAGCAAAGGCTACAAAAAAAGGCCCGCCATAAGGCGGGCCTTTATCGTCACGTGAGTAACGTAGCTTATTTCACCACGGTCACGCCACGGCGGTTTTGAGCCCAGGACTCTTCGTTGGAACCAACGACAGCCGGACGCTCTTTACCGTAGGAGATGGTCTCAACGCGGGAGCCTTCCACGCCGAGGCTAACCAGGTAGCTCTTCACGGCATTGGCACGGCGCTCGCCCAGGGCCAGGTTGTATTCGCGGGTGCCGCGCTCATCGGCATGGCCTTCGATCACGATGGAGATGTTGCCGTTCTTTTTCAGCCATTCAGCCTGAGCGGAGAGAACATCCTGAGCATCGCCACGGATGACGGAGCTGTCATAGTCGAAGAACACGCGGTCAGCAACGCCCGGGGCCAGTTCTTTACCGGCATAGTTGCTGGAATCATATTCGCTGCCACGGCCGCCCATGCCGCCTGCGCGGCCATCGGAACCCGTGCCACGGCCGGAAACGCTGCCGCTGGAATCGGAGGGAGTTTCGCACGCTGCAACGAGGGTCAGTACGGCGGCGGAAGCAAGCAGTTTAATCCACATAATCGGACTCCTGAATTTATATTGTTGGTCGGTGACGGTAGTAAAACCTGTTGCCCTTATAGCGCCGTCAAACAAGGTGTAAATAGCTTGCTTGGATCGCCCATGGGCAGGCAGGCTGTTTTAGTAAACTGTGGCGGAATTGTCACAGTTATAAAGGGCGCATAAATGCTGGCATTTTAAGAATAAACGCAGCCTAAAATTCAAGCGGTCATCCGCGACATTACCTCGCGCTTCCCACCCTGCTGTCGGCCCAGGGCATGGAAAAGGGCAGCCACAAGCGCCCCCGCATGGCGCTGCTCCATGGCGAAGCAGCGCCATGCGAAATAATTAAAGCGGCAGCAATCCCGACCAGGACGGATCGGACGCATCCATCGGCGTCATCACCTCACGCTCGTTTTTGCCCGTCAGGTCGATGCTGTAAATGCGGCTGGAGCCGGCGCGGTTTCCACGGCTGCGTTCGCCGCGGGCAAACATCAGCACACGCCCGTTGGGCGACCAGGTCGCGCCTTCCACCAGATAGCCGTTGGTCAGCAACCGTTCGCCGCTGCCGTCGGCACGCATCACGCCGATATAGAACTGGCCCTGATGCATTTTGGTGAAGGCGATGATGTCGCCGCGCGGGGACCATACGGGTGAGCCGTAACGGCCCTCGCCGAAGCTGATGCGCTGCGCGCCGCCGCCGTCGGCGTTCATCACGTAAAGCTGTTGGCTGCCACCTCGGTCGGATTCGAACACGATGCGGCGGTCATCCGGCGAGTAGGACGGCGTGGTCTCAATCGCCGGGCTGTTGGTCAGCGCGCGCGTCTGGCGGGTGCGCAGGTCCATCATGTACACATCCGTGTTCCCATCGCGGGCGTAGGACATCACGATCTTGTCGCCCTTACCGGAATAACGCGGGGCAAAGGTCATGCCCTTGAACTGGCCGACAATATCCTCACGGCCCGATTCCAGGTTGCGGATATGCACGCGCGGCATGTCGTGCTCATAGGAAAGATAGATCACTTCCTGGAAAGTCGGCGAGAAACGCGGTGTCAAGGCCATGTAGGCGCCGTCGGTCAGGAATTTATGGTTCGCGCCGTCCTGGTCCATAATGGCCAGGCGCTTGATGCGGCGCTGCGCCGGGCCGGATTCGGCCACATACACCACGCGGGAATCGAAATAGCCTTCCTCACCCGTCAGGCGCTTATACACCTCATCGGCAATCAGGTGGCCGATGCGGCGCCAGTTGCTGCGCAGCGTGGTGAATTCCTTGCCCGCGATCTGCTCGTCGCCCGTCACGTCCCACAGACGAAACGCTACCGTCACCGTGTTGGCATCCACACCCGTGATGCTGCCGGTCACCAGCGCCTGTGCACTCACCGCGCGCCAGTCGGCGAAACGCGGCGTCACCTGGCCATAGGTCAGCTTTTCAATGAAAGAAGCCGGTGGAATCGGCTTGAACAACCCGCTGCGCTCAAGGTCGGCGCTGACGATCTGCATCACATCCTTACCCAGGCTGCTGTCGCTGCCGTTAGACCCGTTCAGGTCGGGCAGGGCGATGGGCATGGGATCGCTGTTGCCTTTAGTGATGTTGATAGTAATTGCCGCCATGGCGGAATGGGAGAAAGCTGCCATTACTAATGAAAGCGTGAGCATCCAAAACGTCTTTTTCATGTCCGGCCTCTTTGTTTTTATGAGCATGAGAGAAATGGTTCTAATGAAGAATGGGACTGGGGTCAAAGTCCATCTCAATGATTTGCCAGTCGAGATACCTATCCATTGGCAAAATTTTATCATAAGGCGAGCAAAGGCGCACGGCACGTTCAAAGCTATTAGCCGTCGCGCGAAATGCCGGATCACTTTTGTAACGCTCTGTATCAGTGATTTTCACATCATGCACACCACCGTTAGGAAGCATGGTGACCTTCAAATGAACGATCATGTTTGGGACATTACGCATATCTGTTAAACCTGATGGCATAGCAAAACAGGGAGCCATATGCTGATTGAAACGTTCAGTGAATTTATCAAGCTCATGCTGATCCATGGCCTCGGATGAATGCGAGAAAGTCTGGGTGCATGCTGTTAGCAGTAACGATAAAGTCAGAGCCCATGGGGTTTTGGTCATGTTGGGGGCTCCTTGCTTCCTTGGAGGAGTGAAGAAGACTAATAAAGAACGTCACTAGGGTCAAAATTCATGTTGATAATTTGCCAATCGGCATATTTATCCATGGGCATAATTTTTCCATAGGGGCTGCACAAACGCACGGCGCGCACAGCGCTTTCCGCGGCGGCTCGGAAACCAGCATCGGTTGCATAGCGTGTTGTATCCTTGATTTGCACATCCTGTACGTTGCCATCAGGCAGCATGGTAATTTGCAAGGCCACGATCATTTTATGCGCATCTCGTATTCCCGCTGGCATGGTCCAGCATTTTACCATAGCCTCATTGAAACGCGCTTGCAGTGCATCCAGCTCAGTTACACTCATCTTTTGACTAGGGTCATAGTCGGTATTCTTGACTTCCTTCTTGTTCGTGTCGCTCGCGGTAGCCGCAAGGTTTTTCAACACGCTCTCAAAATCATCATCCGCCTTTTTGTCTTCTTTCTTCTTCTCTTCCTTCGGCTTCTCCTTCTCCGGCTTTTTCAGCGGGGTCGGTTCTTCCTTCGGCTTCTCGGGCACCTTTTCTTTTTCCGGCTCGGGCTTTTTGGGCTCCGGCTCGGGCAGTGGCTCCGGCTTCACTTCTTCCTTCGGTTTTTCCTGCTCCTTGGGCTTGGGCGGTTCCTTGGGCTTCGGCTTGTCCTGCTTCATCTGCTTTTCCTGCGGCGCCACGTTGGTCTTGGCGCCGATGGGCACAATCTCCACCACCATCGGCAGCGGCACGTCCATCGGGTCCTTGTTGGACAGCATGCTCGGAATGCCGAGCATGATGGCAATAAACATCAGCCCGTGCAAAATGCCGGATGCGGTCATACCTCGTTTGAGGTCGTAATCCAATGCTATCTCCGCGCACTGTCCATGGGGGCGGTCACCAGGGCCACCTTACTGAACCCCGCTGCATTGATGGCCCCCATCACCTGCATCACCTTGCCGTAATCCACCTGTTTGTCCCCGCGGATGAAAATGCGCGTGTCCTTTTTGGCATTGGTGATGGCTTCGAGTTTTGCGATGAGTTCCTCCAGCGGTACTTCCGTCTCCTGTACGAATATCTGGCCCTTGGCGTTCACGCTCAAGGTCAGCGGCTCGTCATCGCCCGGCAGGGCGGATGCGGCGCTGTCCGGCAGGTCCACCGTCACGCCGGCGGTCAACATCGGCGCGGCCACCATGAAGATGATGAGCAATACAAGAATCACATCCACAAACGGCGTGACGTTGATCTCGCTCATCACGCCCCGGCGGGAGCGCGTGCGGCGGTTGTTGCTGTTGATGGATGCGCCCATGCCGCCCCCTAGCGCGATGCGTCAAGCTGGCGGGAAATCAATGCGCCGAACTCGGTGGAGAAATCCTCCATCAACCCGCTGAATTTGGTGATGTCGGCGGAAATCTTGTTATAGAACACCACCGCCGGAATAGCGGCGAACAGCCCGATGGCGGTGGCGAACAGCGCCTCGGCGATGCCGGGGGCCACCACGGCCAGGTTGGTGCTTTTCTGCACGGCGATGTTCTGGAAGCTGTTCATGATACCCCACACGGTACCGAACAACCCGATGAACGGGCCGGTGGAACCGATGGTGGCCAGAAACCCAAGCCCATGTTCCATCTGTTCAATCTCTTTGTTACGCGCCACCATCATCAATTGGCTGATGCGCTCCAGCAGCGAGCGTTTCTGGTCCGGGTCTTTCGGCGGGCGGCTCTTGATCAGGTTCCATTCCTCCATGCCCGCCATGTACACGCGGTGCAGCGGGTGCGCGCGCTTGCGGCTGTATTGCGTGTAAAAATCATCCAGGTCGTTGCTCTCCCAGAATTTTTCTTCAAACCGCGTCCCGCTGGCATACATGCCCTTAATGCTCATGATCTTGGAAAAAATGATCGACCAGCACCAGAAAGATGCCAGCAACAGGCAGATCATCACGACCTTCACGACGATATCGGCCTGCCAGAAAAGGCCGATCATGGACAGATCATGCGCGGAGGCCGCAATATTACCGGCGAGTTCGGAAGCTTGAACAGCGTTGGACACAGCAGATTACCTAGGAATGAATGGGGAATTATTCGCGAATCCGCAGCAAGGCCTGTGCAATGTCCTCTGGCATACGGATGGGTTTGAAATTCCGGTCAACCCCAACCAGTACCACCACAATGCTGGCCATCAAATCGGCCCCGCGACGCAAATTCTGGTGCATAGTCATACTGGTTCGCCCTAGGGCTTGCAAGTGGCTTTCCACGGTAATGACATCATCCAGCCTAATGGCCTTGAAATACTCGATTTCCGCCCGCCGCATCACAAACCCGATGCCCGGTTCCTTCCACAGTTCACTCTGGTTATACCCCATCACCCGCAGCATTTCCGTCCGCGCCCGCTCGGCGAAGCGAAAGTAATTGCCATGATAGACAATGCCGCCCGCATCCGTGTCTTCGTAATAAACGCGCATGGTGATGGAATGCTTTCCATCCGCGATCTTTCCGGAAGTCGGCAGCTCGGCTTTCATCGTCATTCACTGTCTTCCAGCAGCGAAAGTTGCGGCACACTCGGCGCGGCAGGCGGCGTCAGCCCGATGTGATGATACCCCGGCGCCGTCAGCATCCGCCCGCGCGGCGTGCGCTGGATATAGCCGATCTGAAGCAGATAGGGCTCAATCGTCTCTTCCAGCGAGTCGCGCTCCTCCGCCAATGCGGCGGCGAGCGTTTCCACACCCACCGGTCCGCCGCCGTAAAATTCCGCCATGATGTTCATGTAGCGCCGGTCGGCCGCGTCCAGCCCCTGATGGTCCACATCCAGCGCCGAAAGCGCAAGGTCGGCCAGTGCGCGTGTGATGCTGTCCGTCCCGTGCGCATGGGTGAAATCCCGCACGCGCTTGAGCAGCCGCACGGCAATCCTCGGCGTGCCCCGCGCGCGTTTGGCAATTTCTTCCGCGCCTTCATCTTCAATCGGCACATTCAAAATCCGCGCGCCGCGTGTGATCACCGTCTTCAGTTCATCCACGCTGTAAAACTGCAGCTTCAAGGGAATGCCAAACCGGTCGCGCAGCGGGTTGGCCAGCAGCCCAAGCCGCGTCGTCGCCCCCACCAGCGTGAATTTTGGCAAATCAATGCGCACGCTCCGCGCCGCCGGGCCTTGCCCGATCATGATATCGAGCTTGTAATCCTCCATCGCCGGATAGAGCACTTCCTCTACCGCCGCATTCAGGCGATGAATCTCGTCGATGAACAGCACATCGCCTGCCTGAAGATTCGTTAGCAATGCGGCCAGATCGCCCGGCTTGGTAAGGATCGGCCCCGATGTCGTATGAAACCCCACCCCCATCTCGCGCGAGATGATCTGCGAAAGGGTGGTCTTGCCCAGTCCCGGCGGGCCGTAAAACAGCACATGGTCCAGCGATTCGCCGCGCGCCCTAGCGGCATCAATGAAAATCTTCAGGTTCTTGCACGCCTGCGCCTGGCCGGTGAAATCCGCCAGCATATCCGGCCGCAGGCTGCTTTCGCCCTGCAGGTCGCCCGGCTGCTGCTCGGCCTCAATCAGTGTGTTATGCAGCGAATCATGCATGCTGGCTGCTCAACTCTTTCAGCGCGGCGGGAATGAGTTGCTGAAGGCTCGCAATCTCCGGCTGCGCCTTCATCGCCCGTGCCACGGCCTGAAAGGCCTCCGAGCGCCCGTAACCCAGGCTGCCCAGCGCGGCGATGGCATCTTCACTGATATCCGCCACAGCCGGGGCAGGGGCCTTTTCAGCGCCTTTCGCCGCAGCGGGCGCAATGAAGGGCTCCGCGCTGACCTTGGCCAACGCTGCCTTATCCTTCAATTCCGTCACAATACGCAGTGCCAGTTTGGGCCCAACCCCGCTCACACGCTGCATCATCCGCGCATCCCCGCTGCCGATGGCAAGCGACAGGTCATTGGCCGAAAGCGTGGAAAGAATCGCCAGCCCAACCTTGGATCCCACCCCCTGAACCTGCGTCAGCAGCCTAAACCACTGCTGCTCCGCCGCATCGGCAAACCCGTACAGCGTAATGGCATCCTCCCGCACCTGGGTGTCGATCAGTACGGCCATGGCCTCGCCATACGCAGCCTTGGACAGGAGTTTCTGCGACCCATGCACCACATAGCCCACGCCGTTGACGTCCAGCAGCAGATGGTCGTCGCCAATATGGTCTATTTTCCCGCGAAGCTTCCCAATCATATGCCCATCTTATTGCTTAACGATGCATTATGGGCGGCTTGCGCGGCCTTGGCAATGGGCCATCGCAAAATTGTCATACTGGCAGGTTAACTGGTTGATTTATAAAAAAACGAAAGAGATGCCCAGCCGGAAGCCCGGTAGTAGGCTATCCATATGAAAACAGGGTGTAAACGTGAAGAATTTTCAGTATTTTAATTATTTTTGTCAATGATGCGGTGGCATGGGAACCAACGTCAGCCACATCATCACCCATAAAGACCGCCAGGAGGCCACCAGCCTGCGCGCCTGGGGAATGATGGCCTTCAGCGCGGCCATCCTCATGTTTTTCTGCATCACGGTGGGCTATCAGGGCTTTCGCGCACGCCAGGCGGCGGAAGCCATGGGGCGCGAGCAGGCCACCCGTCTCATCCAATCCGTCGTCAGCCATGTGGAGCTCACCTTTCTGGCTGTGGACATGACCCTTCGCCGCGCCACGGAGCGCCATTATTTTAACGAGCTTTTCGGTAATCAGCTGCTCAGCGACATCGAGAACAACTTCGTCAACTGGGTCAAGGAAACCCCGCAGATTTATGGGCTTTACCTGGCCGATACGAATGGGAAAATCGTGCTTGAAGCCACCCGCACCCAGGGTAAGGACCTCTTCCCCGTCGGGGTGGATGTACGGAAGGAGGATTTTTTCAAATCCATGGTCGATGGCGCCCGGGGCGAAAAGGACGTGTTCCTCTACCAGCCTCCTGCAACGGACAAATCCAAATCCCTCATCCTGCTCGTGCGCGTGCTGTACCGCATGAACGGGGAGGTGGGCGGCATCGTCTTCGCCGCCATCGATCCTGACTATTTCATCCAGTTTTTCCGCTCCATTGAGCCCTCGCACTGGAATTACCTGAGCATTGTCTCCCCCCGGGCGGAGCTGGTCGTTTCCGGCAGTGCGGATGAGGAGGAGGATGTGTACATGATCGACCAGGTCCGTCGCCGCATGAATGCCGCCAAGCCCGGTATCATGCAGCTGCTGACCGAGCAATATAACGGCAACGAAAAACTGCTCGCCATGCGTGAGCTGCGCACCACCCCGCTTTGGGTGAACGTGGTGCTGGATGAGCGGGACTACCTTCGCCAGTGGCGCAACGACCGCCGCAAGGATATCGGCTTTCTTGCCATGTTCGCCATTTTCGGCGCGGTGCTGTCCTATTTCGCCTGGACCATGGTCAGCCAGATCCGCCGCGTGGAGGAATCAGAGGCCAATGCCCTCATGGCCAGCCAGGCCAAGTCGGACTTTCTGGCTAACATGAGCCACGAGCTCCGCACCCCGCTCAATGCCATCATCGGATTCTCGGAAATGATGGATGCGGGCTATTTCGGCAAACTTTCGCCCAAGCAGAAAGAGCGTGTGCACGACATCCACCTTTGCGGCAACCATTTGCTTCAACTCATCAACGACATCCTGGAATTTTCCAAAACCGAAGCCGGCAAGATGGAGATCACCGAAACCTGGTTCGACCTGGGCCGCAACATCCAGGAATGCGTCCGCATGATCGAGCCCCGCGCCCGTGGCAAGGGGCTCGACATTCAGCTGGATCTGCCCGAATCCGGCCCTGATTTCTACGGCGATTCCCGCAAGATCCGCCAGCTCCTGCTCAACCTGCTCACCAATGCCGTCAAATTCACCGACCAGGGCCACATCCGTGTGCGCTACCACGTCAATTCCCGCCATGAACCGGTCATCACCGTGGAAGATAGCGGCATCGGCATGAGCGAGGACGACATCCCCGTGGCGCTCTCCGTCTTCGGCCAGGTCCACCGCACCACACACCCGGAAGGCACCGGCCTCGGCCTGCCGCTCTGCCGCATGTTTACCGAAATTCACGGCGGCGACCTGGCTATCCAGAGCCAGCCGGGCATCGGCACTGCTGTATCCGTATCCTTCCCGGCATTCCGTATTGAAAAGCCGGAAAAGGAAGTGGCGGCAAAATAGGGGTTATTTCTTCTCTTCGTCTTCCACCGGCTTGAAGCCCAGCTTCTTATAATCCGCGATACAGGCCGAATCATACCCGTTACAGCTCACGCTCTGTTTGCTCTGCGGGTTGCGCAGCGTGACTTCGCCCATGGCGCAGCCAGCCAGCGTAAAAAGAAACAGGAACGGCAGGAGGCGATTCATAAGGTCACTCCGAAGCGCAAACAAAAAAGCCAGCGGTCGCTGGCTTCAATCTGGAGCGGGTGAAGGGATTCGAACCCTCGACCCCGACCTTGGCAAGGTCGTGCTCTACCCCTGAGCTACACCCGCATCCGAAAGCGCCCGCTATCTCCTTCAATCGAAGGCCGGGGCGAAAATGTGGGCGGAGCATAGTAAAATTCTTCGCCATTGCAAGCGCGTTTTTGCTAAAAGAAAAGAAATTTCATTTCCCGCGCAAAGGACGCATCTCATGGCCAAAACCGCCGGTAGCGAACATAAAGTGGACCCCAAATTGCTGGAGGTGCTGGTATGCCCGCTTACCAAGCAGCCGCTGGAATATGATGCCAAAAAGCAGGAGCTCGTCAGCCCCTCGGCCAAGCTGGCCTACCCGATACGCGACGGTATCCCCATCATGCTGGTGGACGAGGCGCGCAAACTGGCATGAGTGCAAACGGCAGCATCTTTTTCGAAATACGGCAGGTAGGCAATATGCTTCGTGTCGCCGCGCTGGATGAGGCCACGGGCAAGGAGGTGGTCGTCAGCGGCCCGCTCGGGCAGGAGGAGGCGCTCAAGCGCACCGCGCTCCGCAAGCTGGAATACATGCTGGCTAAAAAATAAATCAAGCTATGCCGCTCGATTCTTCGTCATCCTCGGTGCCGCGCAGCGGCAACCGGGGATCCATGGCGCATCCCCTGAATAATGGAAATCAGGGCTCCTGCCTAAACTGCCCGTCCAGCGGACTTTTCCACAGCAGCACGAAAGCGATTGCCTTGAACAACAGCGGCAAAAGCGCATAGGCGCAAGCCAATGCGCGGATGGCTTCCGGCGGCGAAGCCTGCGCGGGAGTATAACCCGCCAGCGCCAGCAGGGGCAGGGCGATGGCCGCCGCCAGCGTCAGTGCGCTTTTGTTCATGAAGTTCCAGAGCCCGAACACCAGCCCGGGCTGCTGATGGTCCTTCATTTCATGGATCACATCGCCCATCATGGAAGGGCCGAACACCAGATCCGCCCCAAGTCCGATGCCGGAAAGCACGCAAACCACCAGAAAAAGCCCCTCATCTCCTGCCTTCAGGAAGGCGGCGAACGCAAAACTACAGGCCGATACCGCCATGGCTGCCATCCAGCTCCGCTTTTTGCCGAGCCTGCGGCTGCGCTTCAGCCAGAAAGGCATGCACACCGCGCCGGTGAGAAAATAGACGCCAACAAAAGCACCATTGTATTCATAGGCTTGTATGACGTCTTGAATGTAATAGATTGCAAGTGTCAATGGCACGCACACCGCAATGGCGTTACTGAGCGCAACGGCCAGTATCCACCGCATATGCGATTCCCTGAGCGGCGCGAACATGGCCTTCCATGCTCCTGCGGCGCTGTGCATGCGCTCTTTGATGTAATGATGGTCCGGCGCCAGGCGGCTCAGCAGGATGAGCGCCGCCACCGTACCGACGCTGCAAAGCAGGGCGAACCAGCCCATCGTCCCCAGATGGTCGCCCTTTTCCGCCAGCACCATCGGCAGGGTGGAGGCGAGCAGCACGCCAAGCAGGCTGAAGCCCTCGCGCCAGGCGCTGATGCGGTTCTGCTCCTCATACCCGCGGGAAAGGCATGCGCCGAGCGCCAGCGTGTTGATCATCGTCAGGCTGTAGGAAAGCGCGCAGAATGCCAGCAGAAAGGCAAAACATGCCGTTGCATGCTCCATAGGCAGGGGAACGGAAAACCCCCAAAGTCCAAGCGCCAGGCCGATGGAGCCGATGGCCACCAGCCGCCGCTGGCGGGGCAGGGTGCTGCCGTAACGGTCGCTGAAATGGCCGATGAACGGGTCCGCCACGGCATCCAGCATGCGGATGGCGATCAGCACCGTGGCGATGCTGCCCATCGAAATGCCGTAATGCCCCGTGAACAGCGGCGGAATATGCATGAACAGCGGCAGCCCGCCCATGGCGAGCGGCAGCCCGATGAAGCCGTAGAACAGCAGCTGGTTCTTCGGCAACCGTGCGGGGGCTTTAGGCATGCGCAAGCTCATACTGATAAACCTGCGTGCGCTCCGTGGCGAAGCCCGCGATGCAATGGCTCAGGTAAAAACGCCAGAGCCGGATGAAGCCTTCATCAAACCCGAGTTTTTTCACCTGCTCGCGCTGCTCGTCGAAACATTTCAGCCAGTGCCTGAGCGTGATGGCGTAATCCTTGCTGAACTCATAGACGTCCATCACCTTAAGCCCGGCCTTTTGCGCCTCTTCCGCAAAGCGCGAGGGAGAGGGCAGCATCCCCCCGGGAAAGCTGTATTGCTGGATCATTTCGCTGCGTTTGCGGTATTCGGTGAAGATCGAGTCATTCACCGTGATGGTCTGGATCACCGCGCGCCCCTGCCGTTTCAGGCATTGCGCCAGATGGGCGAAAAACCCCGGCCATTCCCGCTCGCCCACCGCCTCAAACGTCTCAATCGACACAATATGGTCGAACGCCTGCTTCACCTCGCGAAAATCCATCAGCTTGAGCCGGGCCACATGGCGTTTTACGGCATCCGCCAGCCTGGCGCTGGCATAGCTCAGCTGCTCCGGCGAGCGGGTGATGCCCGTCACCTCATGCCCGGCCTTCACGGCCTCTTCGGCAAATCCGCCCCAGCCGAAGCCGATTTCCAGCAATTGCCCTCTGCCTTTAAGGCGCTCGAGAATGCGGCGGTGCTTGCGCTGCTGCGCCGCTTCCAGGTCGCCGTCCTTTCCTTCAAAAATGGCGCCGGAAAAGCTCATGCTGGGATCCAGCCAGAGCTCATAGAATTCATTGCCGAGGTCCGTATGCGCCTTCACATGGTTTTTGATGTCGAAACGCATGTGCGAATGCATCAGCTTTTTGAAGCCAAGCACCAGCTTGGCCCACCAGGTGCTCTGGTAAAAGGTCTCGAGTTTGGCCTCGTTCAGCCCCACCAATGTAAGAAAGCCGGGCAGATCGTCCGTGTCCCATTTGCCGTCGCGGTAATCCTCGGCGAATCCGGCATCGCTGTTGGTCACCAGACGGCTGATCACGTTCCAGTCATGGATGTTTACCCGTGCCGTCGGCCCCGGCAGCGTGCCCTGGAAATGATGCTGCCCGCCATCGGGCAGGGTGAGGGTGAATTGCCCCAGCTTCATGTGCTTGAGCGCGGCAAGCAGCGTTTTGGATAAGGCCTGTCCGAGAATCATCTCAGGTAATATCCCACGGAATCGTCACACCCAGATCCTTGGCCACGCGGATGGCGGAATAGACGGCGTCTTCCGCCGTGCCGCACATCTGATAGGCCCCGCAATACCAGAACCCGCCCTTGCCCTGGATGGTTTTGATGCGCGTCTGCGCCTTGCTTGCATTGGTGTTGAGCTGCGGCGTGGGCAGGGCATATTCGCCGAGTGTCTTTTCCTTATCCGGCTCAATGGTCGGGTTGAGCGACAGCAATACCGGCTTTTCCACCGGCAGCGACTGGATGACGTTCAGCCAGTAGGTAAGGGGTATCTGCTGCCCGCTGCGGTGGCTGTCTCCGGTGAAGCTCATCACGTTATGGCTGGTCCAGCAGGCCTGGTTCTGCGGCATCAGCGCCGTGTCCGTATGCAATACGGCGCGGTTGACGTGGTGATTGAAGCAGCTCAGCAAAGCATGCTCTTCGGCGGAAAGAAGTTTAAGAAATTTCAGGGACTTATCTGGATGGCAGGCGATCACGGCGTGGTTGAAATGCTCTTCCTTGTCCAGTGAGGTTTTGATATTGACGCCCAGCTCAAGCCGCTCAAGCGACGTCACCGACTCATTGACGTAAATACGTTCCTTAAATGGCTCAATCAGCTTTTGCAGCAGCGCCTGGCTGCCTCCTTTGATACTGCGCCATTCACGCGGTTCCGCGCCATAAAGCAGGCCATGCTGTTGCAGATGGCGTAAAAAGCTTGCTGCGGGAAATGCCAGCATATCCACCATTGAGGTGGCAAAAAGCGCGCCACCCATCGGCAGCAGATAGCGCTCCACCAGGCGTTTGCTGACACGGGACTGTTTCAGAAAATCCGCCAGTGGCACGCCTGGCTGAATGCCGCCGGCCAGCATGCGCGTAACGAAGCGGTTGAATTTCATGATATCCAGCAGCATGCGCCAGTGTTGCGCATCCAAAAGCCGCCAGCGCTGCGCAAACATGGAATCCAGATTTTTGTTGGCATATTCAAACGGAATATCCGCCCCGTCCTCATGCAGGCTGAAGCCCAGCTGCGCCGTGTGCCCTTCCACCCCGAGCTGCCGCAACAGGTTGCACAGGTTGCCGTAATTCTTATCGTTATACAGCATAAAGCCGATATCGACCGGGAAGCTTTTGCCCTCCACGGTTGCATCCACCGTCTGGCACAGCCCGCCGATGGTGGGCGAAGCCTCGAACAGATGCACCTCATATTCGCGTGAAAGCAGCCATGCCGCTGTAAGGCCCGCCAGGCCCGATCCGATCACCGCTACTTTCATACGCCGCTTAACCTCCGGCTGTAATCAAGGAATCCCGTCACCGTTTCCGCCAGCCCGTCCCGGATGCGGGGATGGGTGATGGCGTGCTCGTCCATCACGTTCAGCGCGTCGGAAACGGTGAAAAGCTTGGGATAAACATAGCCGCCCAATGCCTCCAGCGGCACGCGGAAATGGATCAGCCCCTTCACGCCGCCCTGCAGCGAGGGCGAGGCCGCCAGCAGCAATATCGGCAGCCCGGCCAGCGGGCATGGCTTGAGGCAGGAGACCCAGTCGACGATGTTTTTCAGGCTTCCGGGGTAGGACCAGTTATATTCCGGCACGGCGATGATCATGGCATTGCAGCGGCCCATCATGGTCACCAGCTTGGCCGGGCCGGGCGGCATGCCCTGCTGCTGATAGCCCATATCGCTGTAAGAAGGGGCGTCCAGCTCGGCATAATCGGGGCTGACGCAGGCAATCCCTTGGGATTCTAGCAGCTTAAATACATGCTTGAGCAACAGGCGGTTGACGGAATCCGGACGCGTGGAGGCGGCGATGCCAAGAATCTGTCCAACGGTGTTAGGTCCCGGCACGAATGTTTCCCATGCTTACCACTTATTATATAGTGTGCATGTAACATCCTGATTCGGCTTCTCGCAACTATATTGCATGGCAACAGATAACAAAAAAACCCTTCTGCTGGAAATGCTTGACGGGCTCTATCGCGAGATACGGTCACTCGAGGATGAAAGCGGCCTGAAAGCCGGGCGGCGGGACCTGCGCCCGCCGGTGGAGGCGTATCACGATCTCATCCGCGCCTGGTCTGCCGGGGATGCCGCCCATCCGGATCTCACTGTTTCCTCGGTTGCCTTTTACCTTCAGTCCATGCGTCAGCGCTCCCGCTGGATGGGCGCGGGCCCCCATATTTATTGGGAAGACCAGGATGACCAGCATGAAAAAACCGCCAAACTCGCGCGGGAACAGAAGCGCAGCCTCATCCGCCATGCGCGGGACGTGGACGTGCCCGAAGAAATCATGCTGCTGGATATCATGGAGTTTCAAGCCCGCTACGGGCGCGATACGGAGGGGTTGCGCCAGCAATTGCGCTACCGCGTGGCGGAGCGCTATCGCCCACCCAGCCGGCATGCCGCCACCGCCCACGGCAGCTGGGAAAGGCTCGAGCCCGAAGATTTTCTGAACGGCATGATCTATCTCGGGGGCTTTTTTCAGCAATTAAAGCACGCCTCAAAAAACGCCCCCGCCATGCTGGAGGAGGAATCCGTCCGCAAAACCCACCTGCCGGTGCTGGACGCCAAAGCCGCCATTGCCGAGCAGGGCAGGCGGGCGCTTGCCAACATCTGGCTGCAGATCATGCATCCTTTGGCCCTGCGTGCGGCTTTTAAAACCAAAAGTGGCGTGTTTGGCGGCAAGGCTCGCTCGGTTTTCGATCCCAAGCGCCATGTGGCGGAAAGCGACTGGCAATATCTCGGCACTCTGGGGCTTCGCCTTCAGGGGCATTATGAGAAATATGCCATGCTCTTCGCCGCGGCCCTGGCCGATACGGTGAACGACAATTATAAAGTGGAGCTTGAGGAACTGGACGATCTGGTGCGCGATGCCTCCAAACTTCTCCGCCGTATTGAGGAGATGGAGCGCGGAGGGCCCAAACTCTCCATCGCCCAGCTGCAGCGCCTGCTGCACGAGGTGGATAACCCCGAGCTCAAGCGCCGCATTGCCATGCTGCTGAAGCAGGAGAGGGTGGATACCAGCTCTTCCCAGTCCGGCGGCGGCAACAAAATCCCCCCGGCCCAACTGATAAAAAAGGTGATGAAACAGGTAGACCAGGAGATCGACCGGCTGGAACAGGAGCACATGAATTTTCTTACCGGTCAGCTTTCCTCCTATGAAGAATCCAAGGACCTCATCAAGCAGCTGGCCGCCCAGGGGCTGAACCTGGCTGGCAAATTCACCGAAGCCGTCGCCGGTGTTTCCGCCGCGCGGGACAAGGGGCAGCGCGGCCGCTAGGGGGTGCTCGCAGCGCAGGGCGTAGGCCTTTGCTGCCGTTTCCTTAAGTTATTGATTCATATTGACCTGCGAGCAGGTGGGGCTGCCGAGAGCGTCGCGCCAGCGACTGCTTCATTGCGTAGCAACGCGAAGCGGGAAGCAACAAAACAATTTCCCTTGCCAAAATCCTTAAAGATTCCTCTATTTTCGCTTGACGGCATACATCCATCTCACTATGTATGCGCCTTCCCGCGGCCTGCCGGTCGCTTTGGGAGAGAATATCTGTCGCAACCTGCAGGATAGTAGACAAGAATATGCCAACGATGAATCAGCTGGTGCGCCATGGGCGCAGCGCCCAAGGCAAGCGGAACAAGGTTCCCGCCATGCAAGCATGCCCCCAAAAACGCGGCGTATGCACCCGCGTATACACCACCACGCCAAAGAAGCCGAACTCGGCTCTCCGTAAAGTAGCCCGTGTTCGCCTGACCAACGGCTTCGAAGTCACCGCCTACATCCCGGGTGAAGGCCACAACCTGCAGGAACACTCCGTAGTGCTCATCCGCGGTGGCCGTGTAAAAGATTTGCCGGGGGTCCGCTACCACATCATCCGTGGTACGCTGGATACTCAAGGTGTTAGCAAACGTCGTCAGCGTCGTTCGTCCTACGGCGCCAAACGTCCGAAATAAGGAGTTACCATGTCTCGTCGTCGTCGCGCAGAACCGCGTGAAGTTCACCCCGATGCCAAGTTCGGCAACATCGTGGTCAGCAAATTCATCAACTCCATCATGGAACATGGCAAGCGCTCCGTGGCCGAAAGCATCGTCTACGGTGCGTTCGACACGCTTTCCGGCAAGGGCAACGGTGACCCGCTGGAAGTGTTCGAGAAAGCCCTCGATAACGTGAAGCCCTCCATCGAAGTTCGCTCCCGCCGCGTCGGTGGTGCCACCTATCAGGTGCCGATGGAAGTTCGCGAAGCCCGCCGTCAGGCCCTGGCTCTGCGCTGGATCATCAATGCCGCCCGCAACCGCAGCGAGCGCACCATGCGCGGCCGCCTGAGCGGTGAGCTGCTGGATGCCTTCAACATGCGCGGCGGTGCCGTGAAAAAGCGTGAAGACACCCACAAGATGGCCGAAGCCAACAAGGCTTTCTCCCACTTCCGCTGGTAGTATTGATGCCGGGCTCTTGCAGCCCGGCTTTTCGCATTTCAAGTTTCTAGCCCTTTCAGGATATATATGGCCCGCCAGACTCCTATCGAGAAATACCGCAATATCGGCATCATGGCCCACATCGACGCCGGTAAGACCACCACCACTGAGCGTATCCTGTATTACACCGGTAAATCCCATAAAATCGGTGAAGTGCACGAAGGTGCCGCCACGATGGACTGGATGGAGCAGGAGCAGGAGCGCGGTATCACGATTACGTCCGCCGCCACTACCTGCTACTGGGGTGATCACCGCATCAACATCATCGATACCCCCGGCCACGTGGATTTCACCATCGAGGTGGAACGTTCGCTGCGCGTGCTCGACGGCGCCATCTGCGTGTTCGATTCCGTAGCCGGCGTGGAGCCGCAGTCTGAGACCGTATGGCGTCAGGCCGACAAATACGGCGTTCCCCGCATGTGCTTCGTCAACAAGATGGACCGCGTGGGCGCCAACTTCTTCCGCTGCGTGGACATGATGAAGGACCGCCTTGGCGCCAACGCCATGCCGGTTCAGCTCCCCATGGGTGCCGAAGACGAATATCAGGGCATGATCGACCTGGTGAAAATGAAAGCCATCACCTGGAAGGCCGAGACCCTGGGTGCTGAGTTCGAATACAGCGAAATCCCCGATGCCTTCAAAGAGCAGGCGAAGGAATATCGCGAAAAACTGATCGAAATGGCCGTTGAAATGGACGACGCCGCCATGGAAGCCTACCTGGAAGGCAAAGAGCCGGACGAGGCTACCCTGAAAAAATGCATCCGCAAAGGCACCATCACCGGTAAATTTGTACCCGTTCTCAACGGTACGGCATTCAAGAACAAAGGCGTTCAGCCGATGCTCGATGCCGTGTTGGATTTCCTCCCGTCCCCGATCGATATTCCCGCCATCAAAGGCGTGAAATTCGGCACGGACGAGGAAGTGACACGCAAGGCTGACGATAAAGAGCCGTTTGCTGCTCTGGCCTTCAAGATCATGACCGATCCGTTCGTGGGTTCGCTTACCTTCGCCCGTATCTATTCCGGCAAACTTGAGGGTGCCAGCTACGTTTACAACTCCGTCAAAGACAGCCGTGAGCGCATCGGCCGTATGCTGCTGATGCACGCAAACAGCCGTGAGGATATCAAGGAAGCTTACGCTGGCGATATCATCGCACTGGCCGGTCTGAAAGACACGACCACCGGTGACACGCTCTGCGATCCCGACAACAAGGTGATTCTTGAGCGCATGGAATTCCCAGAGCCGGTAATCGAGATGGCCGTTGAGCCGAAATCGAAAGCCGACCAGGAGAAAATGGGCGTTGCTCTCTCCCGTCTGGCTCAGGAGGATCCCTCCTTCCGCGTGATGACCGATCAGGAAACCGGCCAGACCGTGATCAAAGGTATGGGCGAGCTCCACCTCGAGATCATCGTCGACCGCATGAAGCGCGAATTCAAGGTGGAAGCCAACGTAGGTGCCCCCCAGGTGGCCTACCGCGAAACCATCAGCAAACCCTACACCATGGACTACACCCACAAGAAACAGTCGGGTGGTTCCGGTCAGTTTGCTCGCGTCATCATCGAGTTCGAGCCGAATGAAACCGGCAAAGGCTATGAATTTGAAAGCAAAATCGTTGGCGGTTCCGTTCCCAAGGAATATATCCCGGGTGTGGAAAAAGGCCTGGCGGCTGCTCAAAACACGGGCGTTATTGCCGGCTATCCCTGCATCGATTTCAAAGCCCGTCTGGTGGACGGCGCATACCACGATGTGGATTCAAGCTCCCTGGCATTCGAAATCGCGGCCCGCGCTGCCTTCCGTGAAGGCATGCCCAAGGCCGGTCCGAAGCTGCTCGAGCCGATCATGAAAGTCGAAGTCGTTACCCCGGAAGAATACATGGGCGACGTCATCGGCGATTTGAACTCCCGCCGCGGCCAGATCACCGGGATGGACCCGCGTGGCAACGCCCAGGTGGTGAACGCCTTCGTGCCTCTGGCCAACATGTTTGGCTATGTGAACACGCTGCGCTCCATGACCCAGGGCCGTGCGCAATATTCCATGGTGTTCGCTCACTATGGCGATGTGCCGACCCATGTGGCCGACGAAATTAAAGCCAAAGCTGCCTAACATATTGATTCTATAGGAGACAATCATGTCAAAAGAGAAGTTTGAGCGGAATAAGCCGCACGTAAACATTGGGACGATTGGTCACGTTGACCATGGCAAGACGTCGTTGACGGCTGCGATTACGAAGACGCTGGCCAAGGCTGGCGGTGCGAAATACACGGCCTAT
>WGMV01000043.1 GCA_016124905.1 bacterium | reverse complement strand
CGTCCATACTGGTGTTTCTGGCAAGCGTGCTTGTGGCAGCCGGGATTGCGCTGATTGCCTTTATACCGGCTGCTTTGCTGGTTCTCGGCTGGCTTGTGTGGATGGTCATCAAGCGGCTGGAAAAGGTTCCGTCGCCTTTTACCCGCATATTCACGCTGCCTGCCAATCTGCTGCAGCATAATCAGCTGATTTATATTATGTATGACAATATCCGCCGGTTTGAGTTTATTCGGCTGATCCGTCGTATCAATAAACGCCATGATATTGTGGCATGGTATATTCCTACGCTTTTCTGGCCGGAAATGGTCCATATCAATGCGCCGAAAGTGGTGACGGCGCCGGATATCGTGTTTCTCGAATTCCCATCTTTTTTCAACAAGCCGGTGTTTCCGCGCACGTATAAGCGCATGATGGAATCGCTTTGGAGTGCCGATGCCTTCACGTGTTACAGTGAATATGTGCGGGATTATCACCTTGGAAAACTCTCTGCCGTGGATACCAGCAAGGTGAGCGTTATTCGCCACGGCAGGGTGGACCTCCGGTCTTATCTGCTACCTGCTCAGACCAAGGAAATGACGGCGGAACAGGAAAGGCTGGCCATGCGCCAGCGGGCGCTGCGCATTATTCGTGATTATCAGCGCGAACCCGACGTGGTGACAAAGCATTATCATTTCTATCATCTGGATTTTGCAGAAACCCCGTTCATTTTCTATTCATCGCAATATCGCTTTTACAAAAACCTTCACAGCCTGGTGAAGGCCTTTGCACGGCTGCGGCTGCAATATCCCGAGTTGCGGCTTGTTTTGACCGCAAACGTAAGCCAGGACGACGACCTGAAGGCCTATATCGAGCAGCAGGGCCTGGCGGCTTATATTCTTGAAGCCTACGATGTGCCCACAAGCGTGCTGGCCGCCTTGAACAACCTGGCCATCTGCGCGGTGAACCCTACCCTGTTTGAAGGTGGTTTTCCGTTTACGTTCTGCGAGGCATATTCGGTTGGCACACCTTCGGTGATGAGCAATATTCCCGTGGTGATGGAACTGGTGAAAACGGAAAAACTACGCAAACTCATGCTGTTTGATCCGTATGATCAGGATGAGATGGTCGAACGGATCGGCTACGCGCTGGAGCATCCGGACGTGCTGCTGCGTGAGCAACGGCACCTGTATGACAGCTATCCCCAGTGGGAGGATGTGGCGCGTACGTATATTGATGCCGTGCTGGCAAAGGGAGAAGCGCATGTCGCCTAAATCATCGTTGCGTTATGTCATTGCCGGTTACGGGTTTCCGGCGGAATATGCGCTTTACGCCTTGTTCGCCAGCGGTGTGATGCCAGAGCAGGTGCTGGTGCTGACCCATGCGGAAGACGACCGTAACAGCGGGTTGCTGCATGCGTTGAAGCTGCGTGGCGTGCATCACAGCACGGCGGATGCCAAAACTCCCGAGGCGGTGGCAATGGTTCAGCAATTCGCGCCGCACATCCTTATCAGCATGCATTATCGCCAGCGCATTCCCGGTGAGATGCTGAAGGCGGCGAGCCTGGGGGCGGTGAATCTGCACCCGTCGCTTTTGCCGAAATACCGGGGCACCAATTCGGTTCCCTGGACCATTATCCATAACGAACACGAGACGGGGTTCACCTTTCATTATATGGAGGAGGATTTCGATACAGGGCATATCCTGGTGCAGGAGAAGCTCGCCACCATGCCGGATGAGACGGCCTTTTCGCTGTTTCACCGTCAGATACTGGCGGCATTGCCGCATCTGGAGACGGTGATCGACAAGGTGATCGCCAGGGACCCTGGCAGGCCGCAGCATGGCGAGCCCAGTTATTTTCCACGTCAGGTGCCATTTGGCGGCATGATCGACCCAAGCTGGGACGAGGCGACGGTGGAGCGGTATATCCGGGCGATGGTGTTTCCGCCGTTTGAACCGGCGAAGCTGGAAATGGGGGGCGGTATGCACAGCGTGCCCACGATGGAGGCCTACCGGCAGCTGATGGCCGAGCGCGTGTAGGGCGTGCCGTGAAAATTCTGCATGTTTATAAAACCTATTATCCCGAGACCACCGGCGGTGGCCAGCACGCCATTTGCCAAATCGCCACCACGACCATTCCGCATGGCTGCCAGCACCGCGTGCTGACCTTGATGGCCGATAAGCAGGGCGAGCGCCGTGTGCCGCGGCCTGAGGCGGAGGTCATCCGCTACCCGAGCGATGTGGATGTGGCCTCCACCCCCATGGCATTGGCGGCCATTGCTGGGTTGAAGGAACATGCCCAATGGGCCGATGTGGTGCATTATCATTTTCCATGGCCCTGGGGCGATGTGATGCATCTGCTGGCGCGCCATGGCAAGCCCAGCGTGGTGACCTATCATTCCGACGTGGTGAAACAGAAATACCTGAATCTCGTTTATAAGCCGCTGATGTGGCAATTTCTCAAACGGGTGGATGCGGTGGCGGCGACCTCGCCCAATTATGCCGAAAGCAGCCCCGTGCTGCGGCAATTGCCGAAAGAAAAACTGCAGGTGATCCCGTTTGGGCTGGAGCCCTCCAGCTATCCTGACGCGGATGCGGCGCGGGTGGCGGCATGGAAAGAAAGGCTGGGGGAGCGCTTCTGGCTTTTTGTAGGACAATTACGTTATTACAAAGGATTGCATTATCTTCTTGATGCATTGAAGGAAGATGATTTTCCACTCGTGCTGGTGGGGGGCGGGCCCATGGAGACGGAACTGCGCGCGCAGGCGACGCGACTTGGATTGAAGAATGTGCATTTTCTCGGTCAAGTAAGCGACGAGGATAAGATGGCGCTGCTGGCCGGGTGTTACGGGTTTGTGTTTCCGTCGTATTTACGGTCCGAGGCATTCGGCCTGGCACTGCTGGAAGCGGCCATGATGGGAAAGCCGATGATCTCCTGCGAGATCGGCACCGGCACGAGCTATGTGAACCTGGACGGGGTGACGGGGATTGTCGCCAAGCCGGAGAACCCTGAAGCGTTGAAACAGGCCATGCGCCGCCTGTGGAATGAGCCGGAACTGGCGGCGCAAATGGGCCTGGCGGCGCGCGCGCGTTTTGAGGCGGAATTCACGCCCGAACGCATGGGCCAGCTTTACGCAACGCTTTACCGGGATGTGGCGCATGTTCACTAAGGCGGATGGCAAGCCCGACACAGGGGCCTATCTCAAACTGCTGTGCCTGCTGATGGTGGGGACATTGCCGTTGCTGCTGGTGGTGCATCGTGCCATGGCGGATGTGTTTTTTTCGCTGGTGGCATTGATATTTCTGGCGCGCAGCGCCTGGCTGCGGGACAAGGAATGGCTGAAGCCGCTGGAGCATCGATGGATGATCGGCCTATGGCTTTATACCTGTTTGCTGGTGGCGCCCTTTGCCGATGACAGGCTGAAAGCGCTGGAAGAAGGGCTGATATGGATTCGTTTTCCCATCTTCTTCATGGCGCTGCGTTGCTGGCTGGTGAAAAGCCGCGAGGATATGAAACTGCTGCTGGCCCTTATGCTGCCGGTGCTGGCGGTGGCATGGCTGGATACGGTGGTGCAGGCGGTTATGGGCGTTTCGCTTTCCGGCCACGAGCCGAATTTCGGACGCCTGACCGGGCCGCTGGAAAAACCGGTGATCGGGATGTATCTCGCCAAACTGACGCTTGGCCTGTGCGGCGCCGTTGCGCTGATGATGCTGAACGGCGCGCGCTGGCGCATGGTGGCCGCCATGGCGGTGCTGGCGGGGCTGGTATGGACCGTGTTTGCCAGTGGCGAGCGCACGGCGAGTATTCTCTATATCGGCGGGGTGGTGGTGATGCTGCTGGCGATCGCCTGGCGGCAGCCGCGGTTCCGCCTGCCCATGCTGGCGGGCATGGCGTTGATGGCGGGCGGCATGGTGCTGATGGCGACCCAGAGCAGCTTTTTGCAGGAACGGCTGACATTGCTGGAAAAGCAGGCCAGCAGCCCCGAGGCGGTGATGGAAAAGAGCCCCTATGGCCAATTGTGGGAGGCCGCATGGATAAGCTGGAAAGATGCACCCGTGCTGGGGCATGGCATTCGCAGCTTTCGTAACCTGTGCCCGCCGCTCGTGAAGGAACATGCCGTGTGGTATTGCGACCTGCATCCGCATAATCATTACATGGAGTGGCTGGTGGAAACCGGCCTGTTGGGAGTGCTCGGCTATGTTGCGTTGGCGGGATTGCTGGTGTGGAACGTGGTTTTGGGATTGCGAGAGGCCGATAGGGCGGATGTTCCGCAATGGGCGGCGGCGCTGGGTATGCTGGTGCTGTGCTTCTTTCCAGGCGCGACGCAGAGTTTCTTTTCCAACTGGCCAGCCATTCTGCACTGGCTGGGGCTTTCGATGGCGATTGCCGTGCTTAATGTTCCTGACAAACGTCAGATGTATTAAAGTTTCTTGCGCTTGTGTTATTTTTGCTTCCGGCGTGCGGCGGTGATGCCGCCAGCGGCCATCAGGACGAAGCCTAGCCACACCAGCTGGATGCCCGGTTTGTAATAGAAGCGGAAGCCCGCTTCGCCGTTTTCATGAACATCGCCCACTGCCGCATAGAGATCGCCCATGCTGTTAAACATGGTGGCGGATTCGGACGTGGGCATGCCCTGAATGGTATAGAGGCGCTTGGTGGGCACCAGTTCACCGATGGGGTTATCGTTTTTGCTTACGGACAGATGCATGGCCATCTCCCGGTAATCCTGCCCGTCGCGGGAGTCGTACTGGCGGTAGGTGAAGCGGTAGGGGCCCATGATTGCGGACTGGCCGGGCTTGAGCATGTATTCGCCCTCGTGCCGCAGCAGGGTGGTGCCCGCCACCCCGATGAGCAAACACGCAAACCCCGCATGGCCCAGCAGCAATGGCCAGGAAAACGTGCCCTGTTTACGGCTTTTCATGCCATAGGCAATGGAGGCGAGCAGCAGCCATATGCCTGTGCCGATGAGCAGCAGCGCAGCCATATCCTGCGTGATGAGCAGGGCGATGCCGAGTGCGGCGATGCCAAGAGCGAGATGACGCAGCAGGTCTTTTTTGAGGCGGGGGAGCTTGTCTTCACGCCAGGCAATGAGTGGCGCGATGACCGCCAACGGACCGGCGATAAGGCTAAGAGGCAGGAAGATGCTGTTGAAATAAGGATGGCCGACCGTGATGCCCGCCGTGCCGAGCGCCTGCATGATGAGCGGGTACAGCGTGCCGAGCGTGACGGTGGCGCAGGCGGTGATGAGCAGCAGGTTCTGCACCAGCATGGTTGTATCGCGCGAGAGCCATTGCCATGGCGCGGGAGCGGGGCCGGTGAGGCTCACGTTTTTCATGCCCCACAGGCTGTAGCCGCCGATGGCCAGCAGGCTGAGATAGCCGATGATGTAGAGCCCGCGTTCCGGATCCAGCGCGAAAGAGTGAACCGAGGTTAGCACGCCTGAGCGGACGAGGAAGGTGCCGAGCACGCTCAGGATAAAGCAGCTGATGCCCATCCATAAGGCCGCACGCGGAAATTGTTTGCGCTTTTCCAGCGCCTTCAGCGAATGGAGCAGGGCGACGCCAAGCAGCCAGGGCATGAGGGAGGCATTCTCCACCGGGTCCCAGAACCACCAGCCGCCCCAGCCCAGCTCGCGATAGGCCCACCATGCGCCGAGCCCGATGCCGAGCGTCAGCCAGCTCCAGGCGATCAGCGCCCAGCGGCGCAGGGCGGCGATGTGCGCCTTGTCCAGCCTGCCTTGAAGCAGCGCGGCGATGCTGAGGGAATAAACCAGCGAGTAGCCCACATAGCCCAGATAAAGCGTGGGCGGATGGATGGCGAGGCCGATATCCTGCAGCACGGGGTTCATGCCGCTGCCGTCGGCAGGGGCGGGGTAGATGCGCAGGAACGGGTTGGAGGTGAGCAGCACGAAGCCGGTGATGCCGAGCACCAGCAGGTTCTGGATGGCGATTAACGTGGGTGTTATGCTCAGGTTGCGGTCACGCCATAAAAAGGCCGCGCCATAGCCGGTGAGCACCAGCAGCCACAACAGCATGGAGCCCTCGTGATTGCCCCAGGTGCCGGTGATTTTATAGAGCATGGGTTTGGCGAGGGTGGAATTCTGCGCCACCACGGCCACCGAGAAATCCGAGCGGATGTAACAGGCCATGAGGCTGAAAAAGGCCAGCACCGAGAGCATAAACATCGCATGCTGCAAGGGCGCCTGAAGGGCCAGGGCGCGTGTGTTTTCCAGCCGCGCAGCAAGCAGGCTCAACAGCGCCAGCGGCGGCAGAAGGCAAAGGCAGAGAAGGCCGAATTCCGCGATCATTTTTTATACAGATATTCGTGAGGCACGGCATCGCCCGCATTGCCGCGCCATACGCCCTGGTCCTTCAGCGCCTTGGCGACTTCCGGCGGCATGTAGGTTTCGTCGTGCTTGGTGAGGATGGTGGCGGCGTGAAAGCCTTTGCCGTCCCACGTGCCCTGGGCGACCACGCCCTGGCCTTCGCGGAAGAGCTGGGGCAGCAGGCCGGTGTAGGAGGTGGGAATATCGTTTTTGCCATCGGTGATGATGAAGCGGCTTTCCAGCTTTTCGCTTTGCAGGGTGCCGGGTTTTACAAGGCCGCCGATGCGGATGGTGGTTTCGGCGGAAGGCTGCTTCAGCAAATCTTCCGGGCTGTAGAAAAAGACGAGCTGGCTTTTGAAGGTGGCCAGCATGCCCCACGCGCCAAGGCCCATGACGATGAGCGCAATGCCCAGCCAGATGGCGCGAATGTGTTTAGGCTTCATGGTTTTTCCAGTTGAGTGGCACGGCCGCGCCAATGGCGATAACGCCAGATGGTGCGGAGCGCAAGGGCGGCGATGCCGAGCAGCGTGATGGCATAGGCGGCGATGATGAAGCCGGATGCGTCGAAATGGGCGAGCATATTACCTGCGTCCTTTGAATTGCTGCTGTTCCTTGCGCGGCTCTACCTTCCACTGGCTGCTGATGGCGGTGCAGCGCTTCTGCAGGTCTTCCTGCTTACCGAAGCCGACGCGTTTGCGCTCCTTGTTGTTGATGAAGCCGTCGAGCTGGCTGCGGATGGTCTCCCGCGTGGTTTTGCCCATGCGCTCCAGCTTGATGGCGGGCAGGCCGAAATTGCGGGTGATGTAGTTTTGATAATCCAGAATGGCCTGTTCGCGCTTTTTGAAATCCTCTTCCTTGAAGCCGTCCTCGTCTTTGGCTTCCGGCACGGTCTGGCGGTAGTAGTTCAGGTAGGCCTGCGCGCAGTTGTAGAAGGCGAAATTCTGGATGGCGCGGCCGCGTTCCTGCGGGCTGATGGCATCCTTGCGACGGGTGGCATCGATGTCGATGGCCTGTTGCAGCATGGCGGCGATGTCTTTCTGGTGCTCCCGCTCGGCTTTTTGCAGGGGCGTGAGGCCGCTGGTGTCGGTGGCATAGAAATCCGCCCCTTTGCTCAGCAGCCACCACACCATTTTGGCACGGCCGGAATTGATGGCGAGGTGCAGCGGCGTGTTGCCCTTGGGGTCCCGCGCTTCGAGGTTGGCACCCTTGGCGACCAGGAGCTCGGCGATGGGGATGGCCTCGTCGTCGTTACGGCTGGCGGCGAGGTGGAGGGCGGTGAGGCCTTCGGGGCTGGCAATGTTGGGGTCCATCCCGCGTTCGAGGATGGCGCGCACGTCGTCTGCCGTGCCGAAGCTGGATTTATAGAGCAGATCGTCCTTGGCAAGCGCGCCGAAGGGGTTGGATTTGCCAGGCGCGGCGCTGCTGGTGGATGGCAGCGGAACGGGCGGCAATGGAGGAAGTTCGGCGGCGAAAGCGCCAGAAGCCAGCCCAAACAGGGCCAAGCCGCTGATTGCACCATGAAAGCTCTTGAACATTCTCACTCCCATACCCACATATGGTTCATATAACCCAAAACCCACTCAGGTTCCAACATGGCAAAAGCAGCACGCGCAAAAAAAGTCCAAACAACTGATGGCACGGAGAATTATCAGTTCACGGCCGAGACGGGCAAGGTACTGAAATTAATGATTGGTGCGCTGTACACCAATTCCGACATTTTCCTGCGGGAGTTGATCTCCAACGCATCGGATGCGTGCGACAAGCTGAAGTTCGAGGGATTGACCGACCAGAAGCTGGTGGAAGGCGATGCGGATTTCGCCATCACGCTGATGGTGGATGAGAAGGCGCGGATGTTGACGATTCTGGATAACGGCATCGGCATGAGCCGGGAGGAGTTGATCCAGAACCTCGGCACCATCGCGCGCTCGGGCACGCAGGAATTCATGGCGAAATTTGCGGAAGGCAAGCAGGATGCGAGCCTGATCGGCCAGTTCGGGGTGGGGTTTTATTCCAGCTTCATGGTGGCGGATAAGGTGACCGTGACCTCCCGCAAGGCGGGTGAAGAGGTGGGGCATGTGTGGGAATCGGACGGGGAGGGCAGCTTTACGGTTGCCCCGGCGGCGGAAGGCACGCAGCGCGGCACGCGGATTGAGCTGCATTTGCGGGAGGGGATGGAGGAATATCTCGATTCATTCCGCCTTGAACATATCGTGAAGACCTATTCGGATCATATCCCTTTTCCGGTACGGTTTTTTGATGAGGAGAAGAAGGAATTCCGCCAGTTCAACAAAGGCGCGGCGCTGTGGACGCGGGGGAAGAGCGACATTACCGAGGATGAGTATAAGCAATTCTACAAGCATGTGTCGCATCTGCCGGATTTCCCATGGATGACCTTGCACAACAAGGTGGAAGGCGCGCTGGAATATACGTCGCTGCTGTTCATCCCGACCATCCGCCCGTTCGACCTGTTCCACCCGGACAGGATGCGCCGCGTGAAGCTGTATGTGAAGCGCGTGTTCATTACGGAAGACAGTGTGGAGGTCATCCCCGCGTGGATGCGCTTTTTGCGCGGCGTGGTGGATTCGCAGGACTTACCCTTGAACATCAGCCGCGAGACGTTGCAGCATAACCAGCTGGTGACCAAGATTCAGCAGGCCCTGACCAAGCGCGTGCTGAGCGAGCTGAAAAAGAAGGCCGAGAGCGATGCGGAGGCTTATGCGGCCTTCTGGAAGAATTTTGGCGCGGTGCTGAAAGAGGGGCTGTGCGAGGCGATTACGGATAAGGAGCCGATTCTGGAAGTGTGCCGTTTCACCAGCTCGGCCACGGGTAACCTGGTGAGTCTGGATGAATATATCGCCGCCATGCCGGAAGGGCAGGAGCATGTCTATTACTTCCTCGGCGACGATGTGGAGGCCATGCAGGACAGCCCGCAGCTGGAGGGGTTCCGCAGCCGTGGGTATGATGTGTTGCTGTTCGACGACCATGTGGACAGCTTCTGGGTGAATGTGGTGCATCAGTATAAGGGCAAGGGCCTGCAATCCGTCACCAAGGCCAAGCTGGAGGAAGCGCCGGAAGCTGCCAATGAGGACAAGCCCGCCGCCGATGCCAAGGAGACGGATGCGCTGATCGCCGCGTTGAAGGCCACGCTGGGCGAGGAAGTGCGCGATGTGCGCATCACCCACAAGCTGACGGAAAGCCCCGTGTGCCTTGCCATCAACGAGGGGGACATGGACATCCGCATGGAGCGGTTTTTGGTGGAGCAGAAGCAGCTGCCCGGCACCTCCGCCAAGATTCTGGAGATCAACCCCGGCCATGCGGTGATCAAGAAGGTCGCCGGGATGATCGGCAGCGACGGCTTCGCCGATGCCGCCCACCTGCTGCTGGATCAGGCCAGGATTGTGGAGGGGGAGGAAATCAGGAACCCAGCGGCGTTTGCTAGGAGGCTGACGGTGTTGATGGGTAAAGGGTTCTAATGCTTACAACTGATGCTTGGTGCTATTTAAATCTTGATAATCCAGTTTGCGCTTGGCTGCCTATCGCGGTGTACTAGTTCAAGCTCCTTCTGAGCCGGGGGTTCTTTCGGTTTGGATGGCTTCTATGCTTTATACTAATGACCCACAACGGGTAGCACGTGAGTTTGGCTTAGAAAGAGTGCGTGCCTTACAATATCCATCTTTAGTTTCGCGCCTTCGAGGGATGTACGTATTTACTGATAAGCGCAGCGCTGATTTAGCAGCGAATTCATGGGGTGGACATCCTTTTGTATCAGAGAATCTTACTGAGATAAGCTTATCAGAAGCAAAAATAATAGGCATTCGGCATGATGCAAACTGGATTACCTATGCAGATGTTCCAGATTGGATGGAGCGATATTGGCTAGGAGAGGCACATCCAAATCATGAGCCAATTTGGGAGGTTCTTGCTGAAGGTCGGCTTATTTTGCTAGGGACAGTTTTACGTGATAAAGCTTTTAATATCTTGCAAAGCTATTTTCCTGAGGCAACAGTCCTTCTGGAAACAGCTAGAATGGCAGCTTGGATAGGTTCGGATTTTGCAAATATTGCTGCTTTTTTAAGGATAATGCCGCCTATGGTGCATTTGGATTATGCTCTAGATATGCGAGATTTAAATAATGAGGATTTTATACGCCAGTTGATTCAATTGCGAGATAGTGGCCACCCAATTAATTGGGATGCTATTATGCCTCATTTATCCAAGGGTGATTTTGTTACACCTGATTTGAGACCTTATGGCTTTATTCGTACGCTTTTGGATATGCCGTATTTGATTCCATCACAAATTTAAGTAGCCTGATCAGGCTTGTTCAGTTTCTTCAGCGGCCTCTTTTTTATGCCTTTTAGGTAAATTGCTTTTCATTTCTTCAATTATACTAGCTGAAAAATCACGTATTGGATGTTTAGCTACCATTTTTTTGCTATCTATATCTTGGGCTGGATTAAACGCTAATTCATAAAATGCAGAAAAAGCTATTTCATCTTTATACTCAGGTGATTGATGCTTAAAGCCTTCAACAGATGCGGCTATTGAGTATTTATAAGCGTAATGCTCTTTTAATTTAAAGAGATTGGCGTATTTTCTTGCATTAAATATTGTGAGCCAAGAGGCAGGGAGTAATAATATAGCGCGAATTAATAACCCATGGAAGGTGTCGCGTGTAATTGCAGTGGCTTGCGTAAAGCTCTCACCAAAGATAGTGCTTGATATTATAGGGAAAAAGTAATCAAGAATAGGTATGCACATGAGGACTAAGAGTCCAATAGACACATAAAATGCTATTGCTGCGTTATCGAGCTTTGTTTCTAGTTTTCCGTGTAATTCCCCAAATTTTGAAGCAAGTCCAGCGACTGTAGCTCCGCTAAGCATTTGTTCTGATTTTTCGATCCGATCTTCTATTAGTTTTTTTGAGTCATCTATATATTCAATGGATTTATCAAGTTTTGATTTTATAGATTCATAATTCTTGTTTCTGGATTCTAAGCTATTATCAAAACTCTCAAATTCTGTTTCATAATTCTCAACGGTAGTTTTTAATGTTCCTGCATCTTTAGTGATTTCGCGAATTTGACTGATTTTAGCGTTTATTTCGTCAATTTCTTTTTGTTTTAAATCATTTGCTGTTTTTGCGGATTTTGTTAGTTGCTGAATTTTTTCTTCATTTTCAATGGCATTTTTATGTGCTTCTAAAACTTTGGCTTTTTTACCTTTGACCTCATCAATTATTGCAGCCATCTCTGCTCGTTCTTTGGAGATTTTTGTAAAAGCTGATGTCCAACTTTGTAATAAAGAAGAGAAATCTGAAAAGCCTTTGGAAGATAAAAGTTTTTGTACGTCTAAGGTTGTGCGTAGTAATTCATCTGAGGCGTAAAAAGGGCCTGCGAGGTTTGGAATAAGTGCAAATTGAATTCCATTGGGAGTATGTATTTCTAATGTATCACCTTGAATTGTAGTTATATCGCCATTTTGTTTGGCGTTTACAAAGTTTTGTATAACAATATCAATTTTTCCACTTGTTTCTATAATTTGATTACTGAGTTGCCTAATTATTGAAAAAGGAACTAAAATCGAGTCGTTATCATTTTGAAGGTTATCAATTAGATGTAATGTTGCCTCTATCCTAGATAAGAATTCTGCAATTGTAATATCAATTTCTAAATTTAAATCGATATCCAAATCTATCTTGCTTTTATCTTGTGCTTCTACCTCTTGCATGAGTTCCTTAAAGGAATCAAATTTTTTCTTTAGGTCTGATAATTCAGTATCTATGTAGTTAAGCATGGTTTTCTCGCTAAGCTTATGGCTTATATATTGTGCTGTTTTGCCTGTTTATTCAATTTTATTTACTAATCTTTGTAGCCAGTTTATTGTGTTTTAAAGGTGCATTTTTAATGCGCCTTGGGGCTTAAGAACCCTTGCCAACAGCGGCCGTATCAGCCGTGACCATTGATACTCCCTTGCTTTATGGCTGGGGAGGCGTTGTCGTATGTCCAGGGTGAAAGCCTAAAGGACAACGCGATCGTCTGTTGGCGGTTTCTTAACTCCCCGGTCACCAGCAACTTCTGGTGGCCGCTTAACCGCTAAGGTAGCATAGGGAGTATTTCGTGATTCACAACAGTGATTTAGGTGGGGATGATTTGCCCTGCCACTTCTGTGACGTTCTGGCACAGGTGTGCCCGTATAAGCGGCGTTATGAGGCGCTGCTGCATGGGGGCATTCCGCCGGGGGCGGTGGGGGTGCCAAGTGATGTGCTTACCCCTCACCCCAACCCTCTCCCACAAGGGGAGAGGGAGCTACGCTGGTGGTTTTGGCTGATGGTGCTGGGGTGTGTGCTTGGGCTGGTGGCCGTGGGCTTATGGGGATAGTGCATGAGGTGATGCCGCTGGCGGATGTGCTGGCGGGGTTCGGCGTGATGGGGGTGGGGTTTTTGGTGGCGTGGTGGTGGGGGAGGTAGGCCTCACACCCCGGCCCTTTTGCGACGGTTTATGTGGCTGTAGGGCCCCTCACCCCAACCCTCTCGCGATGGCTTACGCGGCCCCACTGGGGCCACGGTCCTGCGAGAGCCCACAAAGGGGCGATGGGGTTAATGGGGCATGGCTGGTGGGGTGACGGCGGCGGTGGGTGGGCAGAGTTTTTTTAGTGCCCAGTCGGGGGCCAGGGGGGCGTCGGTGGTGGGGGTGTTGCTCATGGCGAGGGCTAGCTGGAGCCAGAGTTCCGCACGGGTGGGCGGGGATTTGATTTCGCGGATGTTGCTGGCGGCTTCCTTCGGGCGTTTTTTAGCGGTGGCGAGGCGGGCGAGGTCCGCATGCAGGCTGTCATCCGCACGGGGGAGGACGCGGCGCCAGGGGAACCAGCTGTTTTCATCCCAATCACGGATGGCTTTGAGGGTGCGGTCGGCTTCGTCCCACTGTTTATTTTCCACGAATGTGTGGAACAGGGCGGGGAGGTTGCCGCTGTTGTTGGCCACCGTCAGGTAGCCGAGCAGCCCTTCCAGCATGCCGGTGCGGCCGATGCCTTCCGCCAGTTGCTTGCGGGGCAGCATCTCCCACGCGTGCTTCCACGCCTGGCCGTTCAGCATGGCATCCACCCCGCGCGGGGGCAGGGCGATTTTGGGGGAGATATCCTGCCACTGGCCGATGCCTTTTTCCACCTGGCCTTTTTCCATGAGGTGGATGGCATAGATGAGGCGGAGCTTGTGGCGGCGGCTTTCCAGCTCCGCCTGCGGGTAGCGGCTGACGATGCGGCCTTCCAGCAGGGTTTCGGCGGCGTTTTGAGCGGTGACAGTGCGTTTTTCGTCCTTGGCGGCGGAGGCAGCGCGGGCAAGCGCGATGTAACCGGCGCAGGCCTCGATATCCTCCTCCTGATGCTTCAGGCTTTCCACGGCCTTGTCGAACAGTTCGCCGTTCAGGGCATTGGGGTTCTGGATGAGTTTGTTATCGGCCAGGGCGGTGAGGAGGGCCTCGCGCAGGTCGCTGTCGTTGATTTTCTGGGTGTTGAGGATGGCGTTGACTTGCTGGTCAGCGCTCACGAAGCCGTGGCCGCGTCTGATGGCGGCGAGCAGGGCCTGCTGGCCGCGCGTGAGCATGTCGCCCTGCCATTCGCCGATGGCAACGGGAATGGAGGATTGCCAGATCTTGTCCATCCACAGGCTGTGGCCGACGGGCCAATGTTCAAAAATGATGGCGCCGGAGCGGTTGAAGGAGGCAAGCAGCGTATCGGGCTGGGGCACCAGCCGCCGAAGCTGCATGGCGGAGTTGAGAACCTTGTCGGCGGCAAATTCCTTACGGCCGAGTTTCTCGAAAATGCCGCCCTCCAGGGCGAGGGTGGCGGGTTTGTCGACCATCGGGAGGGTTTCATCCAGATCAAGCGCGAAGGTGAGCATCTGGGCGGCGGTGTTTTTCTGGTCGATGCTGATGTAATATTCCGCCAGCGTGAGCCAGCCAAGGCTTTTGGCGCCGGTGTCGTCCACCGTGTGGAGCGTGGTGACGGCGGATTCGATCTCTCCCTTTTGTGCTAGGGCGAGCGGAAGGCGGGTGCTCATGAAATCCTTCACCGCCGGAATGGCTTTGTTGGCCACCAGCCAGTCGCGCAGGTCGTCATCCGGCGCGACGCCGGCCTGTTTGGCGGCGACATCCAGGATGGCATCGGTCTTCAGGCGCATGTCGGCGAGGATGTCGGTCAGGCCACGGGCGATGTCGAAACGGAGGGCGGGCTCATGGGTCACGTAATGGTGGCGGATGGCGTCGCGCAGCAGGGGCGGCATGTCGGGCGGGAGCTGCACCAGCCAGGCTGGCTGGGCACGGGTGAGGCTTTCCCACAGGGCGAGGGTGGCCTCGGTGTTGCCTGCGCAGGTTTTGGGCGGGGATTTGGGGAGCTGCTCGCGCAGGGCCTTCCAGATGCCGTCGGCCTTTTGACGGGAGCCGGCCTGCCAGTAATGGGCGGCGATGCGGCTCATGCCCGTGGTGTAGGCAGGGGTGTCCGCCCCGGTTTTGCTGAGGGAGGCGAGGGCTTTCTCCGGCATGTTGATGGCCAGCCAGCCCCGGGCGAGCTTGGCGGGCATGTCGGCATCCGCCACGAAGGCGCTTTGCTGGGAACTGGCCAGGGCGGCCTCGGCAACGGCGCAGGGGGCGTTCAGGCCGCGGTCGCATTCGGGCGGGGAGTGTTCGGCGGCCAGCGCGCCTGTGCTCAGCATCGTGATGGCGAGGATGAGTGCGGCGGCGTGTTTCATAAGCAGTGAATGGTCTCAGGGCTGGAGAGGGCGCGGATGCGCTCCACCATCGCGAAGAAGCCGTTGCTGCGGCTGGGGCTGAGGTGCTCGCCCAGGCCGAGGCTTTCGAACAGGAGTTTGGCATCGAACTGGTGGGCCTGCTCGGCGGTTTTGTCCTGAATGGCGGAAAGGAGGATGGCGACCAGGCCTTTGACGATGCTGGCGTCGCTGTCGCCCTGCCAGTGGATGCGGCCGGTGGCGGGGTCCTTCTCCGCCCAGAGCCAGACCTGCGAGACGCAGCCGCGGACCTTGGTGAGGTCGTTCTTCAGCTCATCGGGCAAGGGGGGGAGTTTTTTGCCGAGCTCGATGACATAGGCGTATTTTTCCTCCCACCCGTCGGCGAAGCTGAAATAGCCGATGATGTCTTCAAGCGGGGGCTGGGTCATGCGCCCGTATCTTTCAGTGGGGCCGAGGTGATGCGCCACTGGTCTGCTTCGTGGAGGTTATAGAAGCAATCGGGGCGGTTGGTGTGGCAGGCGGGGCCGGTTTGTTCGACTTCCAGCAGGATGCAGTCCTTGTCGCAATCGGTGCGCAGGCTGATGAGGCGCTGGAGGTGGCCGGAGCTTTCGCCCTTTTTCCACAGTTTGCCGCGCGAGCGGGACCAGTAATGGACGTGGCCGGTTTGCAGGGTGAGTTCGATGGATTCGCGGTTCATCCAGGCCATCATCAGCACGGTTTTGGTGGCATAGTCCTGCGCGATGGCGGGGATGAGACCGCGATCGTCGAACACAAGCTCGTTTAAGGCATTCTGATTCAATGGATTAGGCATGACGGGCGCTGGCTGTGTGGAATCTTGTTGTTTCTAGCGCAAAAACCCTCTGGACGAAAGCAAAAGGGGCTGTTATCACGCTCGTCACCGTTTGACGCGTTCCTCGATAGCTCAGCGGTAGAGCAACCGGCTGTTAACCGGTAGGTCGTAGGTTCGAATCCTACTCGAGGAGCCAAAAGGTCAGGGAGCACTAACTACCCTGTGCATCAAAACCCGGCTCTGCCGGGTTTTTGCTTTTTAAGGCGTGATTGGCATGCTGCGTGGTTTTCTCTTTTTTATTGGCTGTATGTTCAGTCTGCCCGTCTGGGCGGAGGAATTTGCCGTGGATGGCGACCTGATCGGCGAGATGCGCGTCTATACGGCGAAGAAAGAGGATAATCTCTACGAAGTGGCGCGGAAGAACGATATCGGCATTGTGGATATCGTCAGCGCCAACCCGGGCGTGGATGTGTGGATGCCGGCGGAAGGGACGGAGCTTTTGCTGACCACCCGCCATGTGCTGCCGCCGGGGCCGAGAAAGGGCATCGTCATCAATCTGCCGGAGCTGCGGCTTTTTTATTATGAGGGGGAGAAGGTCTACAGTTTCCCGATCGGCATCGGGCGGGAAAGCTGGCGGACGCCGGTGGCCAATACCAAAATCGTGCGCAAGCGGGAAAAGCCGGTATGGACGCCGCCTGCTTCCATCCGCAAGGAGGAGCCCGACCTGCCGGAGCGGGTGGAGCCGGGGGAAGATAACCCGCTTGGGGATTATGCGCTGGACCTGGGGCTGAATGCGGTGCTGATTCATGGCACCAACCGTCCGTATGGCGTGGGCAAGCGTTCCAGCCATGGGTGCATAAGGCTTTACCCGGAAGATATCGCTACCTTGTTTTCCAAGGTGCAGGTGGGCACGCCGGTGCGCATCATCGACCAGCCTTATAAGCTGGGCTGGCAGGCGGACACGCTTTACCTGGAAGTGACGCAGACGCAGGAACAGACAGATGTGACGGCGGAATATAAGCAGCCGGAGAATAAACCCATCCCCGGCATTTATGATTTCATCATGGCCAAGGCGGGCGATATTGCGGAAATCGACTGGGATGCGGTGGAGCAGGCCGTGGCGAAGCGCGATGCGATTCCCGTAATCATTGGAAAACGCCGGGTTACATTGCCTAACAAAGATTAGGCAATCTACACCTCTTCACACTGGCTCGCTCTGCTCGCTAATTATGGCGCGAGCCCTCAATGGGCCAGTCGCGTCGCTCCAGTTTAAAGCGAGAAACAAAAAACGCCGCCATGCGGTTGCATGGCGGCGTTTACAAAACGGGTAAGCCGTGAGCTTACTTGTTCTGGCCCTGACGGAAGATGCGGTCGGCTTTTTCGCTGGAGGTTTCTGCTTTGCTGCTGGCGGCCTCGGCAGCGTCGGCAGCGCGGTCGGCATCGGCCTTGGCAGCGCGGGCGTCGGCGGCGGCGGAAGCGGCCTGCTCTTTGGCTTCGCGGGCATTTTCATTGGCGGATTTCAGCAGGGCGCGGTCTTCCTTGCTGAGTTCGGTCGTGCAGCCGCTGACAAAGGTGAGCGCCAGGGCGGAGAGGATGAGGTATTTTTTCATGGTACGGTCCTTTGCTAAATGAATTTCCATCATGGTTTCCCGGAATCAATACACCGCAATGTGGCATCGCGGGTTTGACCAGGATCAACCCGTAACGGTCTTTATGTGCGATAAATGATTAAGACACAAGTTACAATGGAGAGGAATATGCCAAGCGACCGGGTTTCCAGAAAGCGCCAGAGCTCAGCTTTTGCGCCGATGAACGCCATGCAGCAGACGGAACGCCGGATTCTTAACGCCGAGCGCGAAAATATCAAACATGCGGTTAATGTGGCCGACTATTTCAACCATTCGGCGATGGAATATGCCCAGAACTGCATGAACCAGTTTAATGCCTGTTTCCAGTCGGGCAATGCATCCACCAGCCGGTGGCAGGGGGTGGCGCGCGCCTGGGCTGATAGCTATAGTGAAGCTGTCGCCGATTACACGGAAAGCTATGGCAAGGCCTTATCCTGCCGAAGCGCTCATGAGATGATGGATATTCAGTTCGGCTTGATGCACCGGGCATCGTCGCGGTATTTTGATATGGGCCGAAAGATGCGCAATGAGCTATTCCGCTGCTGTGAGCAGGCCGCATCCGCCTTGGGGGCATGCGCCGCCTAACTGCGTTTCAGCACTGAGCGAATGTCTTCTGCGATTGGGACAATGGCCACAATGGCCAGGATGAAGGCCAGCGGCACGGTAGTGATGAAGCCTTCATGCTTGAACGCCAGCGCGCCGCTGATGCCGCCGGTGAGGAAGGCTGTCAGCAGCATGGCGTGAAGCCGCAGTTTGGTGAAATTCACCGTGATGCCTTGCCCGGGATGGGTGAAGGAATAAAGGAAGCGGCCCGTCTCGATGCCGATATCCGTCACGATGCCGGTGACATGGGTGGTGCGAATCTCCGCGCGCGAGATTTTGGTGATGATGGCGTTTTGCAGCCCCATGATGAAGCAGATGGTGCAGATGGTGATGCTGGCGGCCAGCGCGAAGGAATGCATCGCGTTGGTGGCGCTGAGGCCGAACACGAGAAGCAGCAGGGCTTCCAGCATCAAGGCCCAGGCAAATTCCCCATGGCAATGGCGCGCGCGCGCCATGTTGATGATGATGGATGAGGTGATGGCGCCGCAGAGAAAGGAAAAAAGAAAGAAGAAGGTGAGCAGCGCCGAACTGAACTTATGCAGCGCAATGTAATCCGCAATGGCGGAGACGATGCCCGTCATGTGCGAGGTGTAATAGCCGATGGCCATGAAGCCGCCCGCGTTGATGGCGCCGGCCAGAAAAGCCAGCAGCACGCCAAGCTGGGTGTCGCTTTTGGGGGTGCGGTGGCGGCCCGCCAGATGCATGAGGAATGTTTTGAGCATGTATGTATTTAACGCCAGGCATGCATAACTTCAACGGCTTGCAGCCTATGCCGATGGCGGATTGACATGGGCGTGATTTCAGGCCAGTTTCACCGGCAATAAATATAAGGGAGGGTGATATGGCCGGGCGAAAAAAGACTCAGGCAGCGCCTGCGGTTGTGCCAATGACGTGGAAGCAGAAAAGCATCTGGGTGCTGGTGGCGCTATTGGGGGCTGGGGCCTTTTCGACCATCGCCATTCACCGGGGCGAGACGATCAATTCCATCTGGTTCATTCTGGCGGCCATCTGCACCTATCTGGTGGCGTACCGTTTTTACAGCGCATGGATCTGCGCCAAGGTGCTGGCGCTGGACCCCACGCGCGCCACACCGGCAGAGCGTCTGAATGACGGGCGCGATTTTGTGCCGACCAATAAATGGATCGTGTTCGGGCATCATTTCGCGGCGATTTCCGGCCCGGGGCCGCTGATCGGCCCGACGCTGGCGGCGCAGTTCGGTTACCTGCCGGGGACCATCTGGATTCTGGTGGGAGCGGTGCTGGGCGGCTGCGTGCAGGATATGGTGGTGATGTTTCTTTCCGTGCGGCGCGACGGCAAAAGCCTTGGCCAGATGGCGCGGGAGGAGCTGGGGGCGATCGGCGGGTTCGCCGCCCTGATCGGCACCTTCATGATCATCATCATCCTCATTGCGGTGCTGGGGCTGGTGATCGTCAAAGCCACGAAGTTCAGCCCATGGGCGACCTCGACGGTTTTCTTCACCATTCCGATCGCCATGTTCATCGGGCTTTACCTGCGCTTCATCCGCGTTGGCAAGGTAGGGGAGGCCTCGGTCATCGGCTTTTCGCTGTTGCTGCTGGCCGTGTTCGGTGGCGAATGGATCAAGGCATCGCCGATGCTGACCAGCTGGTTCACGCTCGGCGCGATGCCTATTGCGATCGCGGTGATGGTGTATGGTTTCACCGCCGCCGTGCTGCCGGTATGGCTGCTGCTGGCGCCGAGGGATTATCTCTCAACCTTCCTTAAAATCGGCACCATCAGCTTTCTGGCATTCGCCATCCTGATCATCCATCCTGACATCCAGATGCCCGCGTTCACCCAGTTCGTGGATGGCAGTGGGCCGGTTTTCGGTGGGGCGATCTTTCCCTTTGTGTTCATCACTATTGCCTGCGGGGCGATTTCCGGTTTCCATGCGCTGGTGTCTTCCGGCACGACGTCGAAGATCATCGCCAGTGAGGCGCATATCCGCATGGTCGGGTATGGGAGCATGGCGATGGAATCCTTCGTAGCCATCATGGCGATGATTGCGGCCACGATTCTGCAGCCGGGCGTCTATTTCGCCATCAACAGCCCCGGCGGTGTGGTGGGGGAGGATATCGCCACGGCGGTGCAGACCATCACGTCCTGGGGGTTTCCCGTCACGGCGGAGCATATGAACGAGCTGGCCGCGACCATGGGCGAGGATTCGCTGATGGCACGCACGGGCGGCGCGCCGTCACTGGCGGTGGGCATGGCCTATATCCTGGCGGGGGTGTTCGGTAAGCATCTGCTGGCGCTTTGGTACCATTTCGCCATCATGTTCGAGGCGGTGTTCATCCTCACCGCGCTGGATGCGGGCACGCGGGTGGCGCGCTTCATGCTGCAGGATCTGCTGGGGGCGTTCTATGCGCCGCTCGGGCGCACATCCTGGTATCCGTCTGTGCTGGCCACCAGTTTCCTGGTGGTGCTGGCCTGGGGCTATTTCCTTTATGTCGGGGTGATCGACCCTTATGGCGGGGTGAATATCCTCTGGCCGTTGTTCGGCATGTCCAACCAGATGCTGGCGGGCATGGCGCTTTGCCTGTGCACGGCGTTGATCGTCAAAAGCGGCAAGCAGCGGTTCGCCTTGATTACGGCATTGCCGCTGGCGTGGATTCTGCTGATTACGAGCGTGGCAACGTATGACCGGCTGTTCAGCGATGATATCCGCATCGGCTATATTGCGGCGGCCAATGACTGGATGTTGAAAATCAAGGCGGGCGGCATGGATGCCGACAAGCTGGCCATTGCCGAGAAGATGTTCTTCAACAATAATCTGGTGGCAGGGCTTTCCGCCTTTTTCCTGCTGCTGTTCTGGATTGTGGTGCTGGATATGCTGCGGCTGTGTTACCGCAGGCTGGTGAAGGGCGAGGCCATGGCGCTGCGCGAGGCGGCTTATCAGAAAACACTGCTGGAGGCCTGATATGTGGCGAAAAATGCGGCAAATTTATGCCGAATGGGGCATGAAAGGGGCCTATGCCCGCTATGTGGCGCATCATCATGCGCATCATAAGGGCGAGCCGCTTGGGTATGAGGCCTTTTTCAAGGCGGAAACTGAGCGACGCTGGGGCGGCGGAGGTATTAAGCGATGCTGTTGAAACGGATAAGCATGGCCCTGATGGGGCTGATGATCGGCGCAGGAGGCGCAATGGCCGTGGAAGGAACGAAAAAAGCCGTGTTTGCAGGTGGGTGCTTCTGGTGCATGGAGGCATCGTTCGACCATTACGGGCGGGAGGGCATTCTCTCCGTAACCTCCGGCTATACGGGCGGAAAGGTGGCCAACCCGACCTATGAACAGGTGGGTACGGACACGACCGGGCACCGGGAGGCGGTGGAGATCGTCTATGACCCCAAAAAGGTCAGCTACGACAAGCTGTTGGAGGTGTTCTGGAGCAACATCGACCCCACCGACGAGGGCGGGCAGTTCTATGACCGCGGAACCCACTATAAAACCGCTATTTTCTACATGGATGAGGGGCAAAAAAAGGAGGCCGAGGCCTCCAAAGAAGCCGTTGCCAAAAAGCTTGGAAAAACAGTGTATACCGAAATTCTTCCAGCCGCGGTTTTTTACCCGGCAGAGGATTATCATCAGGATTTCTATAAAAAGGACCCAAGCCATTATAATGCCTATAAAAAAGGCAGTGGCAGGGAGGAAAAGCTTAAGAAAATCTGGGGTGATCGTTAATAATCGGTTTTCTTAAGGAAGTGCTGAGTATTCGCCCATATCAAGGGCTATTTTTTCTTTTGGTTTTTAACTAATTTTTACTTTGTTGCTTCAAAGTGAAATGTGAGGAATCAGCATTTCACGGGATTGATGAAGCGATTGCCGGAAGAATTGATGGACGAGCTTGGGGCAGGTGCGGGCAGGATGCTGCGCGTGACGCTTGCGGCTGCCTTGTTGTCTTCGGCCTCGCCTTTTGGTGCGATGGCCAACCCTGTTGGCGGTGTTGTTAGCGGCGGTTCTGCGACGATTGGCAGTAACGGCAATGTGCTGACGGTGAACCAGAGCACGAACCGCGCGGTGATTGACTGGCGCGGGTTCGACATCGCCCCGCAT